>NZ_LZMK01000123.1:0-156060 GCF_001665865.1 Nocardia sp. 852002-20019_SCH5090214
AGCCGGCAGCGTGGACGGGAAGGCCTCCAGCGATTCCAGGATTTCGACCTGCGCCTGCTCGTTGTGGCGGGCGCGCTCGAGCAGCACCGGCAGCGACCCGATGTTGTGGGTGCCGAAGACGACATCGACCCAGGGCGCCTTGCGCACGACGGTGTCGCGGTCCTTCTGCGCCAGGCAGCCGCCGACCGCGATCTGCATACCGGGCCGCTCGGCCTTGATCGGGGCCAGATGTCCGAGCGTTCCGTACAGTTTGTTGTCGGCGTTCTCGCGCACCGCGCAGGTGTTGAACACCACCAGATCGGCGGTCTGCCCGCCCGTCGCCTTGGTGTATCCGGCGTCCTCGAGCAGGCCCGACAGCCGTTCGGAGTCGTGCACGTTCATCTGGCAGCCGTAGGTGCGCACCTCGTAGGTCCGCGGGGACTGCGGATCGGTGGCCGAACCGGGGGCGCGTCCCGCAGCCGAATGCGCTGCAACCTGCATGGACGAATTCACGGGTCCAGGGTAGACGCTGCGCGAAATCGGACGCCCACCCCGGTCGCCCGGGACCGGGCCGCGGTGACGCCGGTCACGCGGGCCGGTGCCCAGGTCACCACCGGGTTAAGCGCAGGCGGCGACGGCGCGACGCACGCGCCAAAAGTGCGCATTTCGCGCAGGACCGCTCTAGGGTCGACTGTCATGACCGATGCTGCCGACGCAACACCCGGCACCGCCAGCGCTGGGAACACCTCCGATCCGGTCGCGGCCGAGGCATCCGCGGGAACCGCGACCGTCCCACCGATGATCTCGATGCGCAACGTGGACAAGCATTTCGGCGATCTGCATGTGCTGCGCGATGTGAATCTGGAGGTGCCGCGGGGGCAGGTGGTGATCGTGCTCGGCCCCTCCGGGTCGGGCAAATCCACGTTGTGCCGCACCGTCAATCGGCTCGAACCGATCGATTCCGGCACCATCGCCGTCGACGGTGTCGAGCTTCCGGCCGAGGGCCGCGCACTGGCGAAGTTGCGCGCCGACGTGGGCATGGTGTTCCAGTCGTTCAATCTGTTCGCGCACAAGACGATCCTGGACAACGTCGTGCTCGGGCCGGTCAAGGTGCGCCGCATCGACAAGAAGCAGGCCCGCGCGCGGGCACTGGAACTGCTCGAGCGGGTGGGCATCGCCGATCAGGCCCACAAGTATCCGGCGCAGCTGTCGGGCGGTCAGCAGCAGCGCGTGGCCATCGCCCGGGCGTTGGCGATGAATCCGAAGGTGATGCTGTTCGACGAGCCCACCTCGGCGCTGGATCCGGAAATGGTCAACGAGGTGCTGGAGGTGATGGTCGCATTGGCCAAGGAGGGCATGACGATGCTGGTGGTCACGCACGAGATGGGATTCGCCCGCCGCGCCGGAGACCGTGTGCTGTTCATGGCCGACGGCCGGATCGTCGAGGACACGGCGCCCGAAACCTTCTTCACCGCACCCGCTTCCGAGCGTGCCAAGGATTTCCTGGGCAAAATCTTGAGCCATTGATCGCAATGCACGACCGCGGCGGGATCGATGACCGGCCCGCGCACCGCGGAGGACCCTTCACACTTCACGAGAGAGAAGGCATTCGATGAGGATCACCCGAGCGCTGCGGTTCGGCATCGGCGCGCTGGCCATCGCGGTCGTCGCGACCGGATGCGGCGGCGGCAGCAACAAGACCGCCACCGAACACGCGTCGGAAGGCAAACTCACCATCGGCATCAAATTCGATCAGCCGGGTCTGGGCCTGCGCAATCGGGACGGGTCGTTCTCCGGATTCGATGTGGATGTGGCGACCTACGTCGCCGGAAAGCTCGGCGTGAGCCCGGACAAGATCACCTTCAAGGAGGCTCCCTCCGCACAACGCGAGACGCTGATCCAGAACGGGCAGGTCGATTATGTGGTCGCCACCTATTCGATCACCGATCAGCGCAAGCAGAAGGTCGACTTCGCCGGGCCGTATTACGTTGCGGGCCAATCCTTGCTGGTGCGCGCCGACAACGCCGATATCACCGGTCCGGAATCGCTGAAGGGCGGCAAGAAGCTCTGCTCGGTGAAGGGATCCACACCGGCGCAGAACATTCAGAAGAATTTCGCCAACGATGTGCAGTTGCAGGAATACGACACCTATTCGCTGTGCGTGGAGGCGCTGAAATCCGGGGCGGTGGACGCGGTCACCACCGACAACATCATTCTGGCCGGTTACGCCGCGCAATCTCCGGGCCAGTTGAAGGTGGTCGGGCAGCCGTTCACGACCGAGAACTACGGCATCGGCCTGAAGAAGGGCGACAAGGAGTCTCGCGACAAGATCAACGATGCGATCGAGGCGATGATCAACGACGGCTCCTGGAAAGCCTCGCTGGAGAAGAACTTCGGCAACACCTTCCCGATCCCGTCGCCGCCGCAGGTCGACCGCTACTGATTCGGCGCGGGTTCCGGCCGCCCGGAACCCTGTCCGGCACAGAGAAGTAGGAGGGCGCGTCCACCGTGTTCGACTTGATCTCCCGATACGACAATCAGCTGTGGGACGCCTTCTGGGTAACCATCGAACTGACCGTGTTCTCCGCCGTCGGGGCGCTGATCATCGGCACCCTGGTGGCGGCGATGCGAGTGTCGCCGATTCCGGTGGCGCGGTGGATCGGTACCGCGTATGTGACCGTGCTCCGCAATACCCCGCTCACGTTGATCCTGGTGTTCTGCTCACTCGGTCTCTACACGACCCTGGGCATCAAACTCGCGAGTGAGAGTTCGGGGCTGGATTTCCTGCCCACCAACAACTTTCGTTTCGCCGTCCTCGGCTTGAGTGTGTACACGGCGTCGTTCGTGTGTGAATCGCTGCGCGCGGGTATCAACACCGTGCCGCTGGGGCAGTCCGAGGCGGGACGGTCACTGGGCTTGACTTTCGGTCAGAATCTGCGACATGTGGTGTTGCCGCAGGCGTTCCGGTCGGTGATCGCGCCGCTGGGCAGCGTATTGATCGCGCTGACGAAGAATTCCACGATCGCGTCGGCGATCGGTGTGGCCGAGGCGGCGGCACTGATGGCCTCCATGAACGAGACCGAGGCCGACATTCTCGCCATCGGCGCGATCTTCGCCCTCGGCTTCGTCATTCTCACGCTGCCCACCGGATTGCTGTTCGGCTGGCTGGCCAAGCGATTCGAGGTGAAGCGATGAGTGCGAATGCCTCGGTCCTCTACGACGTCCCCGGCCCGAAGGCGCGCCGGCGGCATGCGCTGTATTCGGTGCTGGTGCTGGCGGTCCTGGTGGTGCTCGGCTGGCTGGTGTGGCGGGCGTTCGACGAGAAGGGCCAGCTCACCGCCGAGAAGTGGAAGCCGTTCGTAGAGTCGGAGGTCTGGCAGACCTACATCCTGCCCGGCTTGCGCGGCACCCTGGTGGCCGCCGCGCTGGCGATCGTGTTCGCGATGGTGATCGGCGTGGTCTTCGGCTTGCTGCGCCTGTCCGAGCATCGCGTCGTGCGGTGGGTGGCCGGGGTGATCGTCGAGGTGGCCCGGGCCATTCCGGTGCTGATCCTGATGATCTTCCTCTACAACTGGTTCGCCAAGGACAATCTGTTCGCCTCCGACCAGCTGGCGCTGGCGGCCGTGGTGATCGCCCTGACCGTGTACAACGGGTCGGTGATCGCCGAGATCGTGCGCTCGGGCATTCGATCGCTGCCGCGCGGCCAGACCGAGGCGGCCCAGGCGCTGGGATTGCGCAAGGGGCAGATGATGCGGATCATCCTGCTGCCGCAGGCGGTGACGGCGATGCTGCCTGCGCTGATCTCGCAGATGGTCGTGGCGCTCAAGGACACCGCACTCGGCTACCAGATCACCTATCAGGAAATCGTGCGCCAGGGTCAGCAGCTGGGTGCGGCCGAGCAGAACACCGTGCCGGCGCTGATCGTGGTCGCCGTCATCATGATCGCCCTGAACTGGGCGCTGACTGTCCTCGCCACCAGAGTGGAGCAGCGGTTGCGGTCGCGGCGCCGGGGGCGGACGGTGCTGGGTGTGAATTCGGTGCTCACCGATGCCGCGCCGGGCGTGGATCTGTCGCTGAGCCGGACCGCGGCGCCGTAACCGGGCGGTTCGGCGATCGCGGCGGATTCGGGTGCGCAGCTGGGCAGGGCGACGGTGTCGACGTCCTCCGCGGGACGAGTTGCGCTCGCACCGAGCACAACCCTCGCACCCGCCGGCTCGATGGTCGATCCTGAACGCGCACCACCCCGGTCGCCGGGCCACGCCACTCGCGGCGGCCGGGGATGGGTGTCCAATCGGCCGCTGTGCCTTCCCTGCGACTATCTGGCCAGGAAATGCCAGCCGAGCCACGCCCACAGGATTACCGCGACGATGCGGGCGGTTCGGGTGCGGGTCAGATAGCGCACGGTGTCGCCGAGGCCGGCGAACGATATACGGCGCCAATATGCCACCACCGCCGTGCTGATCACGATGACGGCCAGGACTGCGAATCCCGTGATCACGAGGGCGCGATCGGTCATTTCCGCACCAGCCACCATCCGACCCCCAACCAGATCAGCCATCCGAGGAAGCGGCCCGGCCCAGCCTCCAGCGCGGGGCTGAGGAGGGTCGACAGGGTCGGATGCGCGGCGTCGGGGACGAGCAGTGCGGGCTGGGACAGCCAGGCATACAGTTCCCACGCCAGTACGGCTGCGAACAGGATCGACCACACCACCACCGCGCGCCGAACCGCCGGCGTGAGCGACATTCGCCGTGTCCCGACCCGAAGGGCACCGACGGCGACCACGACTGCGACACCGGCGACCAGCACCGTCGCGGCGACACCGAACGGACGGGTGAACGACCCCGCCACCGCCAGCCCGACCCAGACGGCGACCGCCCCGACGTGTCGGCGCCGGCTGCCGCCGCCCCGCACGTCGGTGGTCATCAGCGCAGCATAGGGCCTGCACCGGACACCGGTCGAGTCACGCGGGCGGGTAACCCTGCGCGAGTTCGGCGCGCACGGCGGCGTAGGCGATCGACTGCCGGTATCCCTGGCGGGCGAGCATGCCGACGAGGCGATTGACCACCTTGTCCTCAGAGAGGTTTCGCGGCAGGGTGCGCATTTTGCGGCGCACCAGTTCCGCTGCTCGCTCCGCGTCGTCGTGGCCGGAATCCGCCGCTACCGCATCCGTGCCGGCGCTCTCCTCGGTATCGCCGACGGAGTTCTCGGTCCGGTTCGGCTGTGTGGCAAAGGATTGCGCGGCCGCGGCCATTTCATCCTTCACCACGGCATACGCCATGGACTGCGGGTAGCCGCGGCGGGCGAGCATGCCCACCAGCCGCGCGGTTGCCTTGTCCCGCGGTACATCGCGCGACAGCGTCGCGAGCTTTTTCCGCACCAACTCCGCGGCGTGCTCGGCGTCGTCGGGCCCGGACTTCCGCGACACCGCCCCGATCCCGCCGAGCCCGGCCCCTCCGCCTCCCCGGCCGCTCGGCGAATGATGTTCCGCTACAAGAGGCCCGGCACCGTCGGCGGGTTCGTCGTCCGCGACGGGATCTGTGTGGTCGAAACCGTCGGGGCCACTGCTCGACGTGGCGGCCGCGGCGAGCTCGTCCTTGACCACGGCGTAGGCCATGGACTGGTTGTAGCCGCGGCGGGCGAGCATGCTCACCAGCCGGTTGGTCCTCTTGTCGGTGGGGAGGTCCGGCGGCAGGGTGGTGAGCTTGCGGCGGACCAGTTCGGCGGCGCGGGCGCTCTCGTCGGCCGGGGTGATGGCGGCCAGCGCGGGCCCGGCGTCGGCGTCGGACACCCCTTTCCGTCGAAGTTCTTGCGCGAGAACCTTTTTCCCCTTGCCGGAGAAGGTGTGACGGGAATGCACCCACTGTTCGGCGAAGGCCGCATCGTCGATCAGCCCGACCTCGGCGAGGCGGTTCAATACCCGCTCGGCGACCTCGGGTGCGAACCCCTTGGCCGCCAGTTTGTCCGCCAGTTCGGCGCGGCTGCGCGCCCGATCGGTGAGCAGGCGCAGGCAGATGTCCTTGGCCTGCGCCTCGGTCCCCGCCTTCGGTGCAGCGGATTGCGCGGCGTCGGAACGCTTCCCGCCGTCGGTGCCGGATCGACGCCGCGAACCCCGGCGCCCTCCCCCGTCGCCGCCGTCCCCGCGTGACCGTTTTCTCGAGCCCCGGTCGTCCGGAACGAACGAGCCGTTGTCGCCACCCTTCGGCTGCCCCTCCGCCCGGTGGATGCGGTCGGACTGACGATCGCCGTCGACGCGCTCGCCCCACCCGCGCTGCAGCGCGTCGACCTCGGCCTGCAGTGCGCGCATTCGATTGCGCGCCTGGGAGGCTTGTGTCGCAGAGCCATCACCGAAACGACCGGAGATCGCGGCTTCCACACTCGACTGCGTCCGCCCTTCAGGCTCGGAACCGTCCCGCCCCTCGAGCCCACCACGACGCCCAGCGTCGGGCTCGGAACCGGACCGAATCTCCGGCTCGATGCGGGGCGGAAGCTCGGGCTCGAATACCGGCCGGTCGACGGGGCCGGTTGTGCCCGTGGCATCGACCGAATCATGCTGGGGCACCGGGCCGTCGTCGGAACGCCAGACACCGGTGAGCGAATCCCCCGTGGCCGATCGCCGACGTCGGGGCGAACCGCCCTGTCGGCGAACGGGTTTCGACCACGACTCGTCGTCCGGGTCGCCACTGCGTCGGGAGCGGGAGTCGATGTCTTCCAGTTGCCGCCGCAGGCGTTCGACGGCGTCGAGCCGAGAGGCGCCAGGGTCCGGGAGGGGTGTGGACCCCGGCGCTTCCCGGTGCGGCATCGGTTAGAAGTCGACGGGCGCCTCGGCACCCGCGTCTGCGGTGACGTCGGCACCGATGCCGAGCTTCTCCTTGATCTTCTTCTCGATCTCGTCGCGCACGTCCGTGTTCTCCAACAGGAACTTGCGGGCGTTCTCCTTGCCCTGGCCGAGCTGATCGCCCTCGTAGGTGTACCAGGAGCCGGACTTGCGGATGAAGCCCTGATCGACACCCATATCGATGATCGAGCCCTCCTTGGAGATGCCGGCACCGTAGAGGATGTCGAATTCGGCCTGCTTGAACGGCGGCGACACCTTGTTCTTGACGACCTTGACGCGAGTGCGGTTACCCACCGCATCGCTGCCGTCCTTCAGCGTCTCGATGCGGCGCACATCCAGACGCACGGAGGCGTAGAACTTCAATGCCTTACCACCCGTGGTGGTTTCGGGCGAGCCGAACATCACGCCGATCTTCTCGCGCAACTGGTTGATGAAGATGGCGGTGGTGCCGGAGTTGTTGAGCGCACTGGTCATCTTGCGCAGCGCCTGGCTCATCAGGCGGGCCTGCAGACCGACGTGGCTGTCGCCCATCTCGCCCTCGATTTCCGCACGCGGTACCAGCGCCGCGACGGAGTCGATGACGATGATGTCCAGCGCGCCGGAGCGCACCAGCATGTCGGCGATCTCCAGCGCCTGCTCACCGGTGTCGGGCTGCGACACCAGCAGGGCGTCGGTGTCGACACCGAGTTTGCGGGCGTATTCCGGATCCAGCGCGTGCTCGGCGTCGATGAAGGCCGCGAGTCCGCCGTTGGCCTGCGCGTTGGCGATGGCGTGCAGAGCGACCGTGGTCTTACCGGAGGATTCCGGACCGTAGATCTCCACGACGCGGCCACGCGGCAGACCGCCGATGCCCAGCGCCACATCCAGCGCGATCGAACCCGTCGGAATGACCGAGATGGGCTGATGCGCCTCCTCGCCCAGGCGCATGATCGCGCCCTTACCGAAGCTCTTCTCGACCTGCGCCAGAGCGAGCTCGAGCGCCTTGTCGCGGTCGTAGGCCTGTGGTGCCATCGTCTGTTCCCCTTCTGACGGGTAAGTCTCGTTGTGTGGTTAGCGCCCACGGTAGAGGGCGGCACCGACAAGTTCTGACGGCAAGCTTAGACGAACACGTGTTCGAGGCAAGCGACGCGCCCGCCGACACGCACGACAGCCGCACAGCCGCACCCCGTTCCCGGCAATCGCCGCGCTGTCCGGCCGGTCATGCGGCCTCGATCCGCCGTGGCCTCGTCATCGAGTTGCCGTCGGCACCACCGCGATCCGGTCGGTCTGCATCAACGCCTGCGCCTGTTTCAGCATCCGCAGCGTCGGGGTGACCTCGACGTCGACGATCCCGTCCAGAGCCCCCAGCCGCTCGGTGAGGTAGCGGTACAGGTGCGAACTGTCGCGGCAGACGATGGAGGCGACCAGATTGGTGGGCCCGGTGGTGGCCGCGACGAACGCCGTCTCCGGATGGGTGGCGATCGCCCGGCCGACGGCGTCGAGCTCGGCCGGGCGCGTCCGCACCCACAGCGAGGCCCGCACCGCGTATCCCATGCGCTCGACGGCGAAATCGAGATCGAAATACAGCACGCCCGCCGCCGCCAGCTCGGACATCCGCCGCGCGACCCGGGTCGGACTCCAGCCGGTTTCGGCCGCCAGCCGGGCATAGGAGGCGCGTCCGTCGCGGGCCAGCAGCGCGAGCATCGCCTCGTCGGCCGCGGACAGGTCCATCGGCGCGTCGGGTCCGCGCTGATCGTTCATCGCGGGCCGCGGTCCCAGCCGCCGCAGCTGTTCGGCGGTCAGCAAGCGGCTGTAGCGCGGCCACTCCTCCGCCAGCGGAAACCGGTGGATGATCTCGTAGGCCATCAACCCGGTGACCTGGCTGGCCCGCGGAAGAACGTTGAGCAGCAACGCATCTCGCTGTTCGATCGAGCGCGGGCGGCTCACACAGGTGACCTCCGAACCGGTCGACAGCAGCGCCACCCAGCTCAC
Source organism: Nocardia sp. 852002-20019_SCH5090214 (assembly GCF_001665865.1). Classification (NCBI taxonomy): domain Bacteria; kingdom Bacillati; phylum Actinomycetota; class Actinomycetes; order Mycobacteriales; family Nocardiaceae; genus Nocardia; species Nocardia sp. 852002-20019_SCH5090214. Next base: position 8,786 of record NZ_LZMK01000123.1, read on the forward strand.
ATCCGGCAGCCGCGCCAGCGATTCGGCCAGCCGCAGCGCCTTGTCCGGGGTGGACCGCACCCGCAGCATCCAGCGCGTATTCCCCAGCGGCATGGCGTTGACCTGGCCGGAGACGTGCAGGATGCCGCGTTGGCGCATCGATCGATAGCGGCGGGCCACGGTTTGCTCGGAGACACCGAGGATCGCGCCGAGGGTGGCGAACGGGATGCGGGCATCGGTGACCAGGCCGTGCACGATCTGCTTGTCGAGCGTATCGAGAACGGAGGATTCGATTTCGTCTTCGGGGTTCACAGGCGGAATCTCGCATCGACGGCCGGATAGCTGGATGGATATTCAAACATCTCGCACGCTTGGCGTCGATATCGTTCGCACTACCCGGAGGTCGCCATGCGGAAATGGCTCCCCTTGTTCGCGGCGTGCCTCGGCACGCTCATGCTGCTCATCGACGTCACGATCGTCAACGTCGCGCTCCCGGACATCGCCGCCGATCTCGGCACCGGACTGTCGGGGTTGCAATGGGTCGTCGACGGCTACGCGCTGGGCCTGGCGGCACTGCTGCTGGTGCTGGGCTCGTTCGCCGACCGATTCGGCGCCAAACCCACCTATCTCGCGGGTCTGGCGATATTCGCGGCCGCCTCTCTGGCCTGCGGACTGGCTCAGTCCTCGGCCCTGCTGGTGGCCGCGCGGGCCGTGCAGGGAGTGGGCGGTGCGGCCATGTTCGCGACCACCCTGTCGCTGCTGCACGCCACCTACATCGGCCGCGATCGCGGCACCGCGTTCGGCGCGTGGGGTGCGGTCGCCGGGGCGGCCGCCGGCATCGGGGTGGTGCTCGGCGGGGTACTGACCGACCTGCTGTCGTGGCGGTGGATCTTCCTGGTGAACCTGCCGATCGCGGCGGTCACCATCGTGCTGTCGCTGTACGCCTTCGGCCCGTCGCCGCGCCGGCCCGGCCGTAGCGTGGACGTCGCCGGGATGGCCGCCTTCGCCGTCGCGGCGACCGCGCTGACCTACGGCATCATCCGGGGCGGGGAAGACGGGTGGGGCGACGGCGCGGCAGTCGGCACGCTGATCCTCGGCGCGATCGCGCTCGCCGGCTTCGCTCTCGTCGAATCACGCAGCGCCACACCGATGTTCCCGCTCGCGCTGCTGCGCAACCGGGAATTCACGGCCACCCTGGTCGCGGCGGCGGGCTTCAATTTCGCCGCCTTCGCGAGCAGTCCCCTGATCTCGCTGTGGTTGCAGCAGCCGCTGCAGCTCAGCCCGCTGCGCGCCGGCCTGTCCATGCTGCCGATGGCGGCGACGGCATTCGTGGTCTCGGGCGCGTTCGGGCGGTGGCTGCACGACGTGGCGCCCCGCTGGACCATCGGTGGCGGATTGGTGATCACCGGTATCGGGGCGGGCCTGCTCGGCGTGATCGACGCCGGATCCACCTGGAGCGCACTCCTTTTCGGCTACGTGGTGATCGGCATCGGCATCGGTGTGCTCGCGCCGCCGCTGGTGGCGGTCGCGATGGCCGCGGTGCCTCCGCAGCAGAGCGGCACCGCCGCCGGAGCGGTGAACACCGCCCGGCAGCTGGGCCTGGCCCTCGGTGTCGCGGTACTCGGCACGGTATTCCGCAGCTCGGCGAACGAGGACCGGATCACGGTGTCGCAGTTCGTGTCCGGGCTGGACGCCGCGGTCGCGGTGGCGGCGGGTGTGGGCATCGTTCTCGGCATCATCGCCTTCGCTCTGTTCCGCACCCGTGCCGGGACCACCGAGCCGGCGGAACCGGCTGCCGCCGAGATCCAGGTCGGCTGAATCGGCGCCGATTGCCCGGAGAAAATGCGGTCACCCTTCGGATCCGAGCCCCGCAGGCAATCGCGGCGGGGTTCCCTGAGTCCAGGTGATGCGTAGCGAGGAGGCCCGGATCCGCCAGCCGTCGGCTGTGCGGACCAATTCGGTGTCGGCATGGCCCGCAGAGATGAACACCGCCTCGGAGCCATCGGCGAGGACATGGGTGCTCAACTGGGCGCCGCGCGCCGTGGCGCGGTCGCCGTCGATCTCGATCACCGCGTTGGTTCCCAGGTGAACGGTCCGGTCGAACAGCGCCATCCCGCGCCGGATGTGCGCGAGTACGGCGTCGCGGCCGTGGACGGTGCCGATCGGCATCTCCGCGGTCGCGTCCTCGGTGTAGTAGGTGCGCGCCCACCGGTCGTCGAACACACCCTCGTCGAGCGAACGCAGATAGCGGTCCAGCAAGTCGGTTATCTCGGACCGGTCCAGTAGTTCCCGAATCCGGTTCTCGGTGATCTCGGTATCCATGCGACCACCCTGCAACCTCGAGCAAGCTCGAGGTCAAGGTCGCTGTGACGCAGCCGACGGCCGGCGCTCACCAGCGGTTCTTCGGTACGTCGAATTCCGCGCACAAGGCCCGCCAGACCTCGCGCGGGTCGATACCGTCCTCGATCGCCTGGGCGCCGGTACGGCCGTTCATCGAGGGCAGGACATGATCGGCCAGCAGCAGGTCGCCGCGGGCGACGCCGAATTCGGTATGCAAGAGTTCCTGAAATTCAGTCAACCGCACCGTGCCGAGGGTACCGGTCGCGCACGAACCGCCGGCGGGCGTGCGGTCAGCTCGCGCGAGCCCGATCCAGCGTGCGGTGACAGATGTCGATCGGATCGGCGACATCGGAGACGGTGGCCGCGGCCGCGGCGGCGGCCTTGCGATAGGACTCGTCGCCGAGAACGGTGTGCACCGCCGCGCGCAGCGATTCCGGGGTGAACGGCCGCACCAGCAGCGAACTCCCCTGGCGGACGGCACGATTGGCCAGTTCCCACTGATCCCCGCCACCGGGCACCGTCACGATCGGCACGCCGGCGAGCAGAGTTTTGGCCAGCAATCCGTGTCCCCCGCCGCCGACCACCACGGCGGCGTGGCGCAACAGCTCGTCCTGCCGTCCCAGACCCGCCGTCGCCCACGGCGGAAGATCCGCAGGGGGCGTATCGAGCATCGAAATCGCCACGCGCACAGCACTGTCCGCGAGCGCCTCCAACGCACCGGTCGCCAGATCATCGAACCCGGTCCGGGCGGTCGAGGGCGCGACCACCACCAGCGGCCGGTCGCCGGGCGGCGGCGCCAGCAGCTCCGAGGTCGGCTCCCACAACAGCGGCCCCACCACGTGCGCGTCCGCGGGCCAATCCGGCCGTTCGACCTCCAGAGCGGGCAGCGTGGCGATCAACCGCGCGTCCGGACCCGGATCCACCTCCGGCAGGCCCACACTCGCCCGGGCCGCTCCACGCTGGCGCTCACCGCGGGTGATGGCGCGCGCGGTCAGCCCGCGCAGCACCGTATCGCGCATCCGCCCACGCAGGCCCTCCCCCGGCGCGAGCCCACTGCCGATGGGAGGCAACGCTTTCGACGGCAGATACAGCGGATGCGGCGACAACTCGACCCACGGCACCCCCAGCCGCTCGGCGGCCATCCCACCGCCGGCGGTGAGCACATCCGAAACCACCAGCTCCGGCAGCATCGCACTGAGATCGGGGAGGATCTCCGAGGAGATATGCGCCGCGCGTTCGTGGATCCGCGCGCCGGCGTCGGCGTCGTCGTCCTGCGGGCGCGGCGCCAAACCCTTCAACCGCCGCACCGCGATGCCCGCGTCCCGCGCCGCATCGAACCAGCGCGGACTGGTGAACAACACCGGATCATCGCCCGCCTGAAGAAACCGCAGGCACAGCGCGATCGCCGGAAACGCATGACCCGGATCCGGACCCGCGACGACAGCCACTCGCATGCGCCCCACCCTGCCATACCCCCTCCCTGCCCGATGCCGGGCGGGCACAGCTACCCGACGGTCATGAACGGCGCCCGGGACGATCGTGGCCGCTCACAGTGCCGGCGATCAGTCGGCGAAGTGGTACAACTCGAACCCGACCGCCCGCTCGGCATCGAAGCCCGCTTGCGGTCCCGTGGCCCGATCCACGATGGCGCGGGCCTGATCCGCCACCGGCTCATCGCTCAGCGCGCTCAGGTAGCGACTGTGCTGCATCAGCGAATCCACCGCCGCCCGAACGGTATCGGTGACATCCACCGCATGCGTCACCACCGGACCCACCACCGCCGCCCAGCGCGGCGTCCAGATCGGCAATTCGGCCAGCTCCGGGAAGATCCATTCGTTGCCCGCGTCCGAGATCGCGTCCAGCGCACTGCGCCCCACCGCGCGATGATCGGCGCTGTTCGCATAACCCGGCGCCCAGGTGTCGCCGAAATTGAACAACACCACCATCTCCGGTCGATGCCGCCGGATCGCCGCGGCCAGATCGCGGCGCAAACCGAGCCCACCCTCGATCCGCCCGTCCGGATAGCCGAGAAACTCCACATCCTCGACCCCGACCGCGCGCGCCGACGCGATCTCCTCCTGCTCCCGCACCGGACCACACTCGGCCGGCGGCAGGCCCGCGATCCCGGCCTCACCGCTGGTCGCCAGCAGATACCGGATGTGCTTACCCTGCTTCGTCCAGCGCGCCACCGCGGCCGCGGCACCGTACTCGATATCGTCGGGATGGGCGACGATCACCAGACCGCGCTCCCAATCCTCGGGTAGCTCTAGCATTTGCCTCCGCTTCGCTCCGTCGGTCCACAATCGAGGCGGCCGAGAACCATGAACGTGCACCGCTCCGAAACGCTAACACGACCGGTTCCTCGGCTTCGCCGTCGCGAAACAGCAAGGGGCCGTTAGGTATTCGTACCGAACGGCCCGGGGTTGGCTCACTACAGTTTGGTGACCGTCGACTTGTTCGAGCCGGAGACGGCCTTGTACAGCAGGTACAGGCCGAAGACCACGACGCTGATCATCAGGATCGGGAACAACGCCTTGACCAGCGCGCCGATCACGATCAGCGCCAGCCACACGAGCGCGACGACGCCCAGAATCTTCCAGAACATGTCCATTCCTCCCGAAGGTTTCCGAACCGCCGTCAACGCGATCCGACTCCTCCATACTGTCAACTCGACGCCGGAAAATCACCAGGTCACAACCGATATCCGGGAAATATCAGGGTGAACCCCTAGGCGGATCAGCCGCGAGGATCGGCCCTGAACGCGGCGCCACCGGCCCCAGGGACCCGACGCCGCCGAGGAGCCCGCACTCAGTGCCGGTCGGCCAGGTCGGTGAGGGCCTGAGCCCAGCCGTCCAGTCGGTCGGCCGCCTCGCGCAGGGTGAACATGGCCCAGCCGAATTCGTCCGCCGGGGTCGGCGCTTCGCTCGCCCCGGCCGCCAGGATCTGACCGGCCGCGGCGACAAGCTGCTCGTATTCGGTCACGCCGGATTCCAGCCGGCCGACCATCGCGCCCGATTGCTGCCGCAATCCCGCCCCGGCATGCGAGGTCGCAACCACCGCGAGCGCCTTTTCCATCGCCGCGATATCCCCGGCGAGAGCGTGCAGGGCGGCCGCGCCGGATGCCGCGGTCGCCACGGTGTCGGCGAAATCGTCGGCCGGGATTCGCCCGCTCGCCTCGATCTGACGGCCGAGGGCGTGAAAGGCGCGTTCCGCCCGGACCAGCCGGGCGATGGGCGCCCGCGCCGCGGACTGCGCTGCGGGCAGCCGCCGGGGTACGAACGCCGCGGGCGGCAAGGGGTTTCGACGCAACTCCAGGTATCGGCGGGTGCTCACCGCGGCGCCGGTCACCAGCGCGGCCGCACCGCCACCGACCACCACAACCGCCCACACGGGCGCCGAGATCGCGACCAGTCCGGCCGTTCCCAGCGCGGTCACGCCCGAGGCCGCGCTCCAGCGGAGGCTGCGTCGCCGCACCCGCCGCCGGCGGCGAAGTTCACGCTCCCGCGGGTCGGCCCACTTCCGGACCGCATGCAAGGCGAATTCCCCGGCGTCGCGTAGCGTGCCCGGAACCCGCCCGGCGCGTGCGAGCGGCTCCTCCGCGGCCACGGTGTGGGCGATGGGATCGCGAAACGCACCTCGGCCAGGCGAACGACGGCGCTCGCGCGCATTCCCACCGGCTCCGCGTGATCCGGTGGGCGACCAAGCGGGCCCGCTGTCCGGCTCACGGATCTCGTGGTCGACGCCGTGAGCGCTCGGGTTCTCCGTGTCCGATGCGGGATCGACTATCGTCCGGCCGCCATCGGATTCGATATCGGGAGCCTTGCCACGCCGACGAGACCGACGACCGGACGGCGCTACACGACGACCGCGCAGAATCTCGCGCGCCGCACGGCGACGGGTGTTCACGTCTCGGCCCTCGGCCCGGGAGTTCCGGTCCGCGCCCGTGTCGTCCACCGCCTCGGACGATCGACTATGTGCACCGGCACCTTCGGGCTCGGCATACGCGGCGGATGTGGTCACGCCCGGCGGCGAGGGATCGTCGACGCCGGTCACCGCGTTCTCCTCGAAAGCCGGTGAAGGCGTGGCCGCAGCGGAAACCCGATGCCGCTCAATGGATTCGGCGATCGACTGCCACGCGGCGGCGTCGGCGACGGGCGGGGAGGTCGTCAGTGGCGTCCGCGCCGCATCGGCCGACGGTGCGGCGGAGGCGGGCGGCGCGGACGCGGCGCCGCGAGCGGATCGGGACCAGGGCCGCGCACGGGTCGGCGCGGGCTCGTTACCTGCCCGCGTTCGTCCCATCTGCCCAGCCTTCCGATCGACCCGCTACGCGCCTTACTGCTGCGCGGCCTGGCCCTTGTTCACCTGCGGCTGAGCCGGGTTGGCGATGGACTGACCGGCGGAGTCACCCGAGGGCAGCGCGTCGCCACGCATGGAGGCGCGGATCTGCTCGAGGCGGTTGTGGCCGGCCATCTGCACGCTGGCCTGCTGCACCTCCATCATGCGACCCTGCACGGTGTTCTGCGCGAGCTCGGCGGCGCCCAGCGCGTTGGCGTAGCGACGCTCGATCTTCTCGCGCACCGCGTCCAGGCTGGGGGTGCTGCCGGGAGCGGACAGCGTCGAATCCATCTGCTGCAGCGATGCGGAGACCTGCTCCTGCATCTTGGCCTGCTCGAGCTGGCTGAGCAGCTTGGTGCGCTCGGCGACCTTCTGCTGCAGCAGCATGGCGTTCTGCTCGACCGCCTTCTTGGCCTGGGCGGCGGCCTGCAGTGACTGGTCGTGCAGCACCTTCAGGTCCTCGACGGACTGTTCGGCGGTGACCAGCTGGGCCGCGAACGCCTCGGCGGCGTTGGTGTACTGGATCGCCTTGTCGGCGTCGCCGGCGGCATTGGCCTGATCGGCCAGCTGGACGGCCTGGCGCGCGTTGGCGTTGAGCTTCTCGACCTCGTCGAGCTGACGGTTGAGCTTCATCTCCAGCTGGCGCTGGTTACCGATCACCGACGCGGCCTGCTGCGACAGGGCCTGGTGTTGACGCTGGGCTTCCTCGATAGCCTGCTGAATCTGCACCTTCGGATCCGCATGCTCCTCGATCTTCGAATCGAAGAGGGCCATCAGGTACTTCCAGGCCTTCACGAACGGATTAGCCATCGATTGATCCCGCCTCCATCTGACTACGCCGCGCCCCAGCACGGCGGCGGTGCGCGACCGTCACGCACCCCTGTGTCCCTATCCTCCACGGCATCGGATCCGGGCTGCCGAACCACCCGTAACCGACGCTTACAGAGAATCTATCGGTTTCCGCTCCGTCGTACAGCCTTGCCGGCGCCGATCCGGCGCCGGCAGTTGTGATCGCCGGTTCGCGGCGAGTCACTTCGCTTGCACCAAGACCAGTTTCTCGGCCTTCGGGGCCGGAATCACGATCCGGGTGTCCTCGGCGATTCCCGCACGGGCCGACGCACTCGCGGCGGGCGCGGTGTCGGCGGTCTCCGTCGCGGGGGCCGGGGCGTCGGCGTCGGCCATGGTGGCGCTCACGTCGACCAGCACCTGCGACAGCGGCACGTCCAGCGCCTGGCAGATCGCGGCCAGCAGCTCGCTCGAGGCCTCTTTCCGGCCGCGTTCGACTTCGGACAGATAGCCCAGGCTCACGCGTGCCGACGTCGACACCTCGCGCAGGGTCCGGCTCTGGGCGATCCGAGCGCGCCGCAGACTCTCGCCGATGGCCTCTCGAAGCAGCGTCATCTCGTTCTCCTCACGTTCTCGCCTCACCGGGCCGAGCGCGACCGCCGTCGAGCGTGACGCACCCCTCCGTCTACAGTGCCAACGTCGCATGCCACCCCGTTGGTTCCCGTCCGCGGGAACCGATCGGCAGCCACCGGAAAGCCGTCGTCAGCCGGTGCCGGTGCGGTCGCCGCCACCGACGCGGCGCAGCAGCTCCGCGACGGCCGTACGAACCGCGCTCATCCTGATCGTCCACCGGTCCCCGGCCAGCTGCAACCGCACCACCTCGGTCCCTTCGGGCCCGCTCAGCCCCAGGAAGACGGTGCCGACCGCGCAGCCGTTCTGCGGGTCCGGCCCGGCGACGCCGGTCAATCCGATCCCCCAGTCGGCCCCGCACACCGTGCGCGCGCCGACGGCGAGCTGTTCGGCGGTTCCGGCCGCGACCGGCCCGTCCGTGGCCAAGGTGTCCTCGCTCACGCCGGCCAGGCGATGTTTGAGATCGGTGGCGTAGACGATCACTCCGCCGCGCAACACCACACTGGCTCCCGGCACCCCCGCGATGGTGGCCGCGAGCAAACCGGCGGTCAGGGATTCGGCGGTGGCCACGGTCTGACCGATGCGGGTCAGCGTCGCCACCAGTTCGCCGGCCTCGGGGACAGCGGCCAGCGGGTCGGCGGCGGCCACCTCGGTGCCCACCGTCGTCACCGCCGCTCGACCGGCCGCGCCCACAATCGGGCCGCCTGCACCACGTAATCCAGTCCGGTCACCACGGTCAGCACCACGGCGACATACATCAGCGCCATTCCGGCGCTCGCCCACGCGCCCGCCAGCGGCAGCAGCAGAACGGCGATCGCCACCGACTGCACCAGGGTCTTGGCCTTACCGCCGCGGCCGGCCGGAATCACGCCGCGGCGCACCACCGCCAGTCGCAGCAACGTCACGCCGATCTCGCGGGCACAGATCACGACAGTGATCCACCACGGCAGATCGCCCAGTGCCGACAACCCGATCAGGGCCGCACCGATCAACGCCTTGTCGGCGATCGGATCCGCCAATTTGCCGAAGTCGGTGACCAGTCCGTACTTGCGCGCGAGCTGTCCGTCGATGCGGTCGGTGATGGCCGCGACGCCGAACAGCGCGGCCGCGGCGATCCGCCACCCGGTGTCGTGGCCGCCGGCGGCGAACAGCGCCAGCAGGAAGATCGGCACGATCACGATGCGCAGGACCGTGAGAATGTTGGCGATGTTCATCAGTGGCACCGCGGACGGCTCGACCGTCCGCTTCGGTTGCGGCGGAACGAGATTCGCCCGCGCTCTGCCGGCCTCGGCCCAGGTCCGGTCCATGTCGTCGCTCTGCACGCTCACCGGCACCCCCGGCCGGAATGCACGCAGCCGCGGCCCCCGGCGGATCGAGGCAGGCGGGCGGACGAGATGTGCGGCACTCCACCAGACTATCGGTTAACGACCCGACTACTGTGCACCCCATGACGACGCGGGCACACCACACTGATTCGATCGGCGCCACCGGCCCCGGCACCGTGGTCGTCCGACGCGCCCGCACCTCGGATGTGCCCGAGATCAAAAGCCTCGTCGACGTCTACGCGGGCCGCATTCTGCTGGAGAAGAATCTCGTCACACTCTATGAGTCGGTCCAGGAATTCTGGGTGGCCGAGGCCGACGGGCGCCTGGTGGGATGTGGCGCATTACACGTGCTGTGGGCCGATCTGGGCGAGGTGCGTACGGTCGCGGTCCACCCCGACGCCAAAGGACAGGGCGTCGGGCGCCTGATCGTGGATCAGCTGATCGCGACCGCCCGCGAACTCCAGCTGCAGCGACTGTTCGTGCTGACTTTCGAGGTGGAGTTCTTTTCCCGGCACGGGTTCGCCGAGATCGACGGCACGCCCGTCACGGCGGAAGTGTTCGCGGAGATGTGCCGCTCCTACGACACCGGTGTGGCCGAATTCCTCGACCTCAGCTACGTCAAGCCGAATACCCTCGGCAATACTCGAATGCTGTTGACCCTCTGAATCTTTCGGGAGCTCGCGTGCCGATCTTCGCCGTCCACTACACCTATTCCGATGCCACCGCCGCCGGGCGAGACGAGCATCGGCCCCGCCATCGGGAATGGCTGTCGAATCTGGTCGACCGGGATGTGGTCCTGTCGACCGGGCCGTATGCCGACGGCTCCGGCGCGCTGCTGCTGTTCCGCGCCGACGATGCCGCGGCGTTGGAGGAGCTGCTCGCGGCCGATCCGTTCGCCCGGGAGGGGCTGATCGACGCGAAGCGATTCCTGGAATGGACCCCGGTGATGGGCGCCTTCTCGGCACAGGCGGCGCCGAACGCCTAGGCAGGCGCGGCGAAGCCCGCTACGATGCTCGGCATAGTCAACCAGTTGCATATGCGAGGTGGCGATGCAGGCATTCCGACAGGCCGTGGAGGCACGTGACAGCGCGGCGATCGAGGCGTTGCTCGCCGAGAACGTCGTGTTCACCAGCCCGGTGGCGTTCAAGCCTTATCCCGGCCGGGCCATCACCGCCGCGATTCTGCGCGGCGTCATGCGGGTCTTCGAGGACTTCCGTTACGTCCGCGAAATCACCGAGGGGCACGACTCGACGTTGATCTTCGAGGCGACGGTCGACGGTAAACATGTCACCGGTGCGGATTTCATCCACACCGACGAGGCGGGCCGCATCGACGATCTGATGGTGATGGTCCGCCCGCTTTCGGCGGCCAATGCCCTGGCCGCGGCGATGGGTGCGCAGTTCGAGCGCATCCAGGCGGAGGCGGCCGAGCAGATCCAGCGAGAGAACGCGCCGCTGTAGGCCACACCGCGCCGTCCGGCGATCTACCGTGAACCGGTGCGATTGGATCCCGATACGGCACTGACGCGAGCTCGCGCGGCCCGCGTTGCCCGGCTGGGTACGACCGATCCGACCGGCCGGCCCCATCTGGTGCCCGTGACCTTCGCACTCTCCCCGACGGGCCGCATCCTGGTCACCGCGGTCGATCAGAAGCCCAAATCGACGACGGATTTACAGCGGCTGCGCAATATCGCCGCCGAGAACCGGGTCTCGGTACTGGCCGACGAATACGACGAGGACTGGTCGCGGCTGTGGTGGGTCCGGCTCGACGGCACCGCCGCCGTCGCCACCGGCGACACCGAACGCGCGGAGGCGATCGCCTGGCTCACCGCGAAATACCCGCAGTATCGCGGCAACGCCCCGCGCGGACCGGTTATCCGGGTCGAGATCCGGACCGTCACCGGCTGGGCCTACACCGGGTGAGGCCTACGCCGGGAGCCTAGGCATCGATCGCATCGGGTTCGGCCGCCGGCTCCGCCTCTCCCCCGCCGCGGATCGAATACAGCAGTCCGTCCAGCTCATCGGGTTTGACGAGCACGTCGCGCGCCTTGGAGCCCTCGCTCGGGCCGACCACGCCGCGGGTCTCCATCAGATCCATCAGGCGGCCCGCCTTGGCGAATCCGACGCGCAATTTGCGCTGCAGCATCGAGGTGGAACCGAACTGCGAGGTGACGACCAATTCGACGGCCTGCAGGAAGACATCCAGATCATCGCCGATATCCGGGTCGACGTCCTTCTTCTCCCCGGCCTTGGCGGTGGTGACGCCTTCCTGGTACTCGGGTTCGGCCTGATTCTTGGCGAAGTCGACGACGGCCTGAATCTCCTCGTCGGAGATGAACGCGCCCTGCAATCGGGTCGGCTTGGACGCGCCCATCGGCAGGAACAGGCCGTCGCCCATACCGATCAATTTCTCCGCACCCGGCTGGTCCAGGATGACGCGGGAGTCGGTGAGCGAGGACGTCGCGAACGCCAGCCGGGAGGGGACGTTGGTCTTGATCAGACCGGTCACCACGTCCACCGAGGGCCGCTGGGTCGCCAGCACCAGATGGATGCCGGCCGCGCGCGCCTTCTGAGTGATGCGCACGATGGCGTCCTCGACGTCGCGCGGCGCGGTCATCATCAGATCGGCCAGCTCGTCGACGATCGCCAAAATGTAGGGGTAGGGCCGGTACACGCGCTCGCTGCCCAGCGGCGTGGTGATCTGGCCCGATTTCACCTTCTTGTTGAAATCGTCGATGTGGCGGACCTTGCTGGCCTGCATGTCCTGATACCGCTGTTCCATCTCCTCCACCAGCCAGGCCAGCGCGGCGGCGGCCTTCTTGGGCTGGGTGATGATGGGCGTGATCAGATGCGGAATGCCTTCGTACGGTGTGAGTTCCACCATCTTCGGGTCGATGAGGATCATCCGGACCTCGTCCGGAGTGGCGCGGCCCAGCAGCGAGACCAGCATCGAGTTGACGAAACTCGACTTACCCGAACCGGTGGAACCGGCGACCAGCAGATGCGGCATCTTCGCCAGATTCGCGGAGACGAATTCGCCCTCGATGTTCTTGCCGAGGCCGATCACCAAGGGGTGGTGGTCGTTTCGCGTGGACGGCGCCTTGAGCACATCGGCCAGCCGGACCAGTTCGCGGTCGGCATTGGGCACCTCGATACCGACCGCCGACTTGCCCGGAATCGGTGCGAGCAAACGCACATTCTCGGTGGCCACCGCATAAGCGATATTGCGAGCCAGGGCGGTGATCTTCTCGACCTTCACACCGGGGCCGAGTTCGACCTCGTAGCGGGTGACCGTCGGACCGCGCACGAAACCGGTGACCGCCGCGTCGATCTTGAACTGCACCAGCACCTCGGTGATCGCTTCGATCATCGATTCGTTGGCGGCGCTGCGCTTCTTCGGCGGATCACCGTCGGTCAGCAGGGTCAGCGGCGGCAGCTGATAATCCCCGTCGACCTCGCGGTCGGTGACGAATTCCAGTTGCTGCGGAGGCTGCGGCTCGGGTGTCTGGTCGACGACCTTCGGCGGCTTGCGCGTCTTGGGTTTGCTTGCGGGGGGCGGTGTTTCGTCCGGCTCGGCGATATCCTTCGCATCGCGCAACGGCGGTTCGCCGAGAACCTCGGTGACGGCGTCGGCGCCACCGAATTCGTCGGTCGGATAATTCTCCGCCGGGGTGCGGCCACGCCGCGAGGAACGGCTCTTGTGCATCGGAAAGCCGTCGGCGTCATAGTTTTCCGGGTCGTAGAGCCCGTATTGCCCGTCGTCGTCGCCGTATTCGGGATCGGGCAGGCCGAACAGTTCACGCAGCCGGTGCGGGACCTCGCGCACGGTCGTCCCGGTCACCAGCAGCAGTCCGAAGAGCATGGCCAGCAACAGCAGCGGCACCGCCAGCCACGCGGTGAGCCCGTTGCGCAGCGGCCCGCCCAGCACATAGCCGACGAAACCCGCCGCATGGGCGCGCCCGTGCGCGTCGGCCGGCGCGCCCGCGAAGATATGCCAGATTCCGAGCGCCGGCAGTCCCACCAGCAATCCGCCGAGCACCAGCCGGGGCCGGATCTCGGGCCGCGGTTCGGTGCGCATGAGCACCACCGCGATACCGGAGGCCACGAACGGCAGCACGGCCGCGGCGGATCCGGCGATCGCGCGCACCGCGGTGTCGACCCAGTGACCCACCGGGCCGCCCGCCGACATCCAGACCGCCGCCGCGATGACGACGCTGAAAGCGACCAGCGCCAACGCGATTCCGTCGCGGCGGTGACCGTGTTCGATCTCCCCCGCGCGGCTGATGGTGCGGGTGGTGGCGCCGAATCCGCGCGCCAGCACCGACCAGCCGTTGCCGATACCGCGTCCGAGCACCGCCAGCGGCGCGGTCTGCGGTGACCGGCGCACCGGCCGGCGGGTCGCGGTGGTGCGGCCACGCGGCGCCGATCGGGCGCGTCCGCCTCCCGAGCGAGTCCGCGCCGGAGCCCGCCCCCGGGTGGATCCCGCCCGCGAACTCGACGTCGTGGTGCCGCGGGACTTACCTGCCATGACCTCAGGCTAGCCGCAACAGCCCCATCGGGACCATCCGCAACACCCATCCCAACCACATCATTGCCGACCTCACAACGCCGTCAGCGGCCGGAAACGACGCGTGCGAAGGCCTCAGACGCTGCGATCGGAGGCGAAGACCGCGGCCACATCGTCCACCCCGCCGGCGGCATCGATGCGGACCTCGTTGCGCCCGAATGCGTGAAGCAGCAGTTCGGAGGGCTGCCCGGTGAGTACCACCGCATCGCCGCCGACGTTGTGCGCCGTCACGCGATCACCCTCCGGCGTCGCCAGCACGACGGTGACCGGGGATTTGCGATACGCCATCCGCGCCATCCGCCGCGTCGCCGACCACAACTTGCGCTCGTCCTCGGCCGACAAGGTGCGGGGCTTCCACTCCGGGTCGGCGCGGCGCACGTCCTCGTGGTGGACGAACATCTCGGTCAGGTTGACCACGGCGTCGACCGGCTTCAGCGGCGACCACCACGGCGGCCCGGTGCGGATCTGCTCCAGCAGTTCGGTGAACGGCTTCTCGGACACCTTCGCCTGCACCGAATCGAGGTATCCCGCAAGGGGTTTCAGCAGAATCCCCGGCGCGGCCGCGGGATGGCGCTCCCGTACCACCAGATGCGCGGCCAGATCGTGCACCGTCCAGGTACCGCACAGGGTCGGGGCGTCGGGACCGACCGCCGTCATGGTCGACACCAGGGCCCGGCGTTCCCGTTGAGCCATACTCATGGGCCGAGCGTAATGGTTCCGAGCCCGGTGGAGGTAGGCAGCGTCACCCCGCAGGTGTCCCTGCGCTTCATCGGCACTGCGCAGCGGCCCCGCCCGGGCTCATCGCTGCGGGCGGGGCCACATCGAAGGATCAGACGCCCATGACGGTCGGCACGATCATCGGGCGGCGGCGGTAGGTGTCGGCGACCCAGCGGCCCACCACGCGCCGCACGCCCTGTGCGATGCGGTGCGTATCGGTGACACCCTCCCCGGCCAGGCGCAGCAGTTCGGCCTCCACCAGCTCCTGCGCACCCAGCAGCGCACCCGGATCGTCGGAGAAGCCGCGGCCGCTGACCTCGGGCGTGCTGACCGCCTTACCCGTGGTCTCGTCGACGACCACGGTGATCGCGATGAAACCGCCCTCACCGAGCACCAGACGGTCCGACAGCGTCGATTCACCCACGTCGCCGACCGACAAACCGTCGACGTACACCTGCCCGACCGGATAGCGGCCGACGATCGAGGCGATGCCGTCGACCAGGTCGACCACCACACCGTCCTCGGCGAGCATGACCCGTTCCTCGGGCACGCCGGTCGCCACCGCGAGCGCGGCATTGGCGCGCAGATGCCGCCACTCGCCGTGCACCGGCATGGCATTCGTGGGGCGGACCGCGTTGTACAGGTAGAGCAGCTCACCGGCCGAGGCGTGCCCGGAGACGTGCACCTTCGCGCTCTGCTGGGTCACCACGGTGGCGCCCAGCCGGGCCAGGCCGTTGACCACCGCGAACACCGCGTTCTCGTTGCCCGGGATCAGCGAGGAGGCCAGCACCACCAGATCGTCGGCTCGGATGTTGATCTGACGATGGTCGCCGCGCGCCATCCGCGACAGCGCCGAGAGCGGTTCGCCCTGCGAGCCGGTGGAGATCAGCACCAGTTTGTGCACGGGCAGATTCGCGGCCTGATCCAGATCGACCACGATGCCCTCGGGAATGTTCAGATACCCGAGATCCTGCGCGATCTGCATATTGCGGACCATCGAACGACCGACGAAGCACACCCGGCGGTTGTAGCGCTGCGCCACGTCGACGACCTGCTGGATGCGGTGGACGTGGCTGGCGAAGGAGGCCACGATGACGCGGCCCTTGGCCTTGCCGATCACACTGTCGAGGACCGGGCCGATCTCCCGTTCCGGAGTGACGAAGCCGGGGACCTCGGCATTGGTCGAATCGACCAGGAACAGGTCCACGCCCTCGTCGCCGAGGCGGGAGAACCCGGCCAGGTCGGTGAGGCGGCCGTCGAGCGGCAACTGATCGAGTTTGATGTCACCGGTGTGCAGGGCCAGTCCGGCCGGCGTGCGCACCGCGACCGCGATGGCGTCGGGAATGGAGTGGTTGACCGCGAAGTACTCGCAGTCGAACGGGCCATGGGTGGTCCGCTGGCCCTCGGTGACCTCGATCAGCTTGGGCTGCAGGCGATGTTCGCGGCATTTCGCGGCCACCAGCGCGAGCGTGAATTTCGAACCGACGACCGGGATGTCGGGACGCAGCCGCAACAGGAACGGCACCGCGCCGATGTGGTCCTCGTGCCCGTGAGTCAGCACCACGGCGGCCACCTCGTCGATCCGGTCCTCGATCGGCCGGAAGTCGGGCAGGATCAGGTCGACGCCGGGCTGCTGATCCTCGGGGAACAACACACCGCAGTCGACGATCAGCATCGCGCCGTCGTATTCGAACACGGTCATATTGCGGCCGATTTCACCGATGCCGCCGAGGGCGTAGACGCGCAGGCCCTGCTTCGGCAGCTTGGGCGGCAGCCCGATCGGCAATGCCGACGAAACCGGTTGCGGCGCAGCCTGTTCCGTACGACCGCGGCCCGACTGGCGGCCCCGGCCGGAACGCCGGGAACGGCCCCGGTCGCCGGTCTGCTCGCCGCGCTGCGCGGGAGCCGATTCGCCGCGCTGTGGCGCGGGAGCGGTTTCGCGCTGGGCCGCGGGAGCGGATTCGCGTCGCTCAGGGGCGGTCCGGCGCTCGACGGCCGGTTCGGCGGCGCGCGCGGGCTCCGGGGGCGGCGCCTGTTGCGTCGCGGGCGCTGAAACCTCTTGCACCGCAGGCGCTTCGGGTTCCTTGCGCGGCGCGGGCGGCGGCGCCGGAGCCGGCGCTCCCGCCGCTCGGCTCGCGGTCCGGCGCGGACGACGGTTCACCGGTTCACTCATGCAAGCACTCCCGCCAGCCGCAGTTCGGCGACGATCGATTCCAAGTTCACACCCACGGGCATCAGCTGCGGCAGCCTCGGCTCGCCGACTTCCATTCCGAGCAGTCGCAGCGAGGATTTGATCAGGGCCACGCCGCCGACGCGGGCCATCGCGCGGTTGACGGGCAACAGACTGGCGTTGATGTCACGGGCCAGCGTCACCTCACCGGCCGCGTACGCGTCGCGCAGCTGCACCAGCCGCTCCGGCACCAAATGCCCGATCACGCTGATGAATCCGACCGCGCCGACCGACAACCACGGCAGGTTGAGCACATCGTCACCGGAGTAGTAGGCCAGTCCGGTGTCGGCGATCAGTTCCGCCCCCGCGCCCAGGTCGCCCTTGGCGTCCTTCACCGCGACGATATTCGGATGTTCGGCCAGGCGACGCAGCGTATCCGGGGCGATCGGCACGATCGACCGCGGCGGAATGTCGTAGAGCGTCACCGGCAGATCGGTGGCATCGGCGACGGCGGTGAAATGCGCCAGCAGGCCTTCCTGTGACGGACGCGAGTAGTACGGCGTCACCACCAGCAAACCGTGCGCACCCGCACGCTCGGCGTTGCGAGCGAGCTCGATACTGTGCGCGGTGTCGTAGGTGCCGGCGCCCGCGATGACGGTGGCGCGGTCGCCCACGGCGTCGACGACGGCGTGCAGCAGGTCGAACTTCTCCGATTCGGTGGTGGTCGGCGATTCCCCGGTGGTGCCGGAGATGGCGAGCAGGTCGACACCGCGGTCGACCAGGCGTGCGGCCAAGGCGACGCCGGAATCGACATCGAGCTTGCCCTCGGCGGTAAAGGGGGTCACCATCGCGACACCGACCGTGCCGGACGCGCGCAGCTCTCTTCGCGTCGATTCACCGTTCGTCATGGTCAGAAAGGCTACCCGGTCGCGGAGACGACACCGAACCGTCGCCCGTGATATCGGCAGACATTCCGGTCACATTCCAGCAATGACAGCAACCGTGACGATATCCTGGCGGTGGCGTGATGTCACAAATGACGTCATACTGATGTCATGGATCTGAACAAGTACACCGCCCGCCTGCGCGACGACCTCATCGCGGCGGCCGCCCTGGGCGACGAGAAGACCCAGGCGACCGCCGCGGCCCTGGCCGCCGCCACGGAGAATTCGCTGCGGCTGACGCTGCTGGCCGCGCTCTCGGACCTGGCCGAGGAGGTCAACGCGACCCTCGACGATCGCACGGTGCACGTCTCGCTGTCGGGTACCGACGCGCAGGTCGAGGTACGCCGCACCGCGAGCGAGGAGTCGCACCCGACCTTCGAGGAGATGACCGGCGACATCAGCCGGGTCACCCTGCGCATGGTCGAGAATCTGAAGGCCCGCGCCGAGGAGGCCGCGACCCAGAGCGGTCAATCGCTGAATTCCTGGCTCTCCGGCGCGGTACAGGGCGCCCTGCGCGATCAGATGCGCAAGGGCGGCCCCGGGCGCTGCGACAGCTGAGTCAGTCCATCACCGTCACGGTGCCGGTGGGGCCGATCTCGGTGCGGCGGTCGTGGTCGGGCGCCTGCGCGAGCACCGTCGACAGCACCCGCCGACCTGGCGGCAGGATGCGCACCGTCACCGAACCGGCGTTGGCCGCGTCCAATTCCCGTGTGGCGACGTCGATGACGCGCTCGCGCAACCACTTCGGCGCATCGGCGAAACCACCGTCGTCGAGCAGGACGACCTCCACCCCGCGTGCGCGCGCACCCCGCGCGGCGCCGCTGAGTTCCTCGGTCATCAACTGCGGGGCGCGCAGTCCGTCGCGCAGTTCCGCCTCCAGGAGCCGGCACTGTTCCCGTTCACCGACGGTAAGGACCGCGCCGTCGGCGATGCGTTCCAGGATCGGGCGGGCCACCCGGTCCAGGCGCTCAAGCTGGCGCGTGCGTTCGCCGTCGGCAGCCGCCATCGTCGCCTCCGCGGCGGCCTGGGCGCTCGCTTCCTCGCGCAACCCCCGCAGCGAACGCTGGGTGGGCCGCATGATCTGCGCGAACACCGAGATGGCGATGACGGTGCCGATGGGCACGATCGCGGCGACGATCGCGCTCGCGTTCAACCAGGCCCGCGCGCCGTCGACACCGATGACGACCGCGACTCCGGCCACGCCGAGCCACGCCGTGCCCATCCGGCCGCGCAGGACCAGCACGGCCAGCACATACGAGGTCGCGAAGGTGGTCCACACCATCTGCCGGGTTTCCGGTATGCCGGGAGCGACCGAGGTCAGGGCGGTGGCGACCGGTCCGGCGGCGGCGACGAAGATCGTCACGGTCCACGGCAGCGGATCGCCGGGGACCACCAGCACCAGTGCACCGCCCACCACCATCACGATCAGCGCGGTCACCGCCGGCAGCGCAGTGGTGGAGTCGAGGTTGCGGACCATGTAGAGGGTGATGGTCCCCTCCAGCAGGACCAGGAACAGCCACGCGGTGGGGCCGCGCAGTCCGAGCAGCTCACGCAACCCGAACGCTTGTTCACGACCGGATTCAGTGCGCACCGTCACCGCCCCACACCAAGGTCACAGCGGTGCCCTCCCCGGGTTGCGATTCCACGAATCCGGCGCCACCGGCCAGCTGGCGCATGCGGCCGAGAATGCTCACCGAGATGCCGAGGCGGTCCGCGGAGACCGCGTTCGCGTCGAATCCCGCGCCGTCGTCGGTGAAGACGACCCGGATGCTGCCCGCGCTGATCGTGCAGGTCACTGTGCGCGTCACCGCGCGACCGGGCACCGCCGCGTGGCGCAGGCTGTTGCGGACCGCTTCGGCCAGGGCGGCGGCGAGGGTGCGCGCGGCGGCGGCGGGCATGCGCAGGTCGTCGAAGCCCGGCCAGGTCCTGGTGGTGAACCGAATGCCGGCATTCACCTCGTGCACCGCGGCGCGCAGGAAAGTCACGGCCGCACGAGCGTCGAGCACATCGGGTTCGCGCGATTCGACGCGGATCTCGTCGAGTTGGTCCAGGGTGCGTTCGGCCTGCCGGCGCAACACATCCGAGGGTTCGCTACCGCGCGAGGCGTCCAGCAGCGTCGAGAGAACGGCGTCGTGAATGAGGGCGGCGAAGCGGGCACTCTCGTTGTCGCGGGCCGCGGCCGCGGCGGCTTCGGCAGCCTGTCTACTCGCCGCCACCGATTCGCGGTCCACCCGGGCCGCGGCCGACAGCGCCGAAACCACACACCACACGAACAGCGCCGACAACCCGACGGCCCGGGCGAACGCGCTGAGCACGGACGCTGCCGTGAACTGTTCCGCCAGATAGATATTCGTCAAAGCGACGGCCGCCGACCCGATCAGCAGATACGCCACCGCGACGAGCGCCGGCCACGCCAACGTCGCCGCGAGCACCCCGAGTGGCAGCATCCGATACAGCCACACCGAATTCGCGCCGATGCTGTGGGTGTCGAGCCCGATCAGCATGGTCGCCACCGCGGACAGGAAGGCCACCGCGGCGCAACTCGACACCAGCCGGATGGTGCGCGGGCTCGACCGGATCGACAGCACGGCCAGTACCGGGAACAGTCCGAACGCCAGCGCGCTGGCACTCGGCGTCCACCAGGCGGGCGTGAACCGCGCCTGCTCGGTGATCTCCGGAAGATCGGCGAGGCCCATGATCACCCCACCCGCGCCGATCGAGAGCCCCAGCCGGCGCATGACGCGCTCCACCGCAGGCGTATCGGAGCGCACCTGCGCGCGGCCGGGAACCCGGATGCGGGCCGCGGCTGCGGTGCGCGCGAAGACTCCGGGTGCGTCGACCGCGATCATGCCTGGTTGTTGCGTTCGGGCACCGGAAGCCATCCGTCCTCCACCGCGCGCTTGTAGAGGTCGGTCTTGGTGGGCGCGGGGCGGCCGGCGTCGGCGTATTTCTGGCGGATCCGGCCCAGGTAGTCGTTGACCGTCTGTTCCGAGAGCCCGGTCAGCCGCGCCACCCGGGAAGCCTTCTCGCCGGACGCGTAGAGGGTCAGCACCTCCTGCTGACGCGGGCTCAATCCGACGTCGCGCAGCTGCGGATCGCCGTCGATGGCGGCGGCCCAATCGGTGGTGACCACCTGTTCGCCGCTCGCGGCGGCGCGCACCGCGGCGACCACGGTCTGCACATCCTCGGATTTGCGCACCACGCCCAGCACCCCGGCGCGCGCGGCCGAGCGCACCAAGAAGGGATTATCGGCTCCGGTGAACACCAGCACCTCGAGCCCGCGATCGCGCAGGGCCTGCACATTGGACTGCGGGGTGGAACCGTCGGCGAGCCGCAGATCGAGGATCACCAGATCCAGTTCCGGTGCCGCCGAGAGCAATTCGGACACCGTTCCGGCGGTGATGACCAGTTCCAGATCGCTTTCGCCGGCCAGCATGCTGGCCAGGCCGAGCGCGACCGACTCGTGGTCCTCGACCAGACCGATCCGCCGCGGTGGCGTCATATGGTCCTCACCCTTCCCGAAACCCGAACACCACGCCGCGCCCCGGCCGGGAACGCGACGTCCTGCCGTCGAGTATGACGGTGCCGGTGATATCCGTGTGAGACACCAGAAATCGGGTCACCGGCTCAGGCGGTCAATTGCGCCGCTATCGTCGCACCCAGTTCCCAGCATTTCTCCCGGTCGTCCTTGCCCGGCTGACCGGTGACGATCACGGGTGCGGCGGCCTGTTGCCACCCCATCCCGGTCGTCACGGTCGTGATGCTGCGCTCGGCGCCCTCGGTGCCCTGATTGCCGTGGATGTACACCCCGAACGGCCGGCCGCGGGTGCTGTCGAGGCAGGGGTAGTAGAAGGTGTCGAAGGCGTGTTTGAGCGCGCCCGACATGTAGCCCAGATTGGCCGGCGTGCCCAGCACATAGCCGTCGGCGGCGAGGACATCGCTCGCGGTCACGGCCAGTGCCGCCCGCCGCACCACCTCGACTCCCTCGATCTCGGGGTCGGTGGCGCCCGCGACCACCGCTTCGAACATGTCCTGCAGGAACGGCGAAGGCGTGTGGTGGATGATCAGCAACGTCGGCACCTAGGCGAGCCTAGTGGGGCCGGCGGTGGGTCAAGACCCGGTCCGGCGTTCGACGCGCTCGAGTTCCACGGCGCGGCGCATGGTTTCGCGAGCGCGCGAGCGGTCGCCGGCGTAGTCGTAGGCCCGGGCGGCGCGATAGTTGGTGCGCCAGTTGTCGGGGTCTGCCTCCCACTCCTTCTTGACCTGTTCGAACAGCTCGTCGGCGGCGGCCTTCTCCAGCCGGCCGGAGGGGCGGCGGGGCAGGTCGGAGACGTCGAGTTCGAGGCCCTCGCCGTGGATGCGCCGGGCCAGATGCTGGTGGGCGAGGGCGGCGCGAATGCTGGTGGCCACCACCCACACTCCGAGGATCGGCAGGATCAGCACGCCCACGCCCATCGCGACGGCGGCGGGTTTGCCCGAGGTCATCAGTTCGATCGCGATGCGACCCAGCAGCAGGAAGTAGAAGGCCAGCGCGACGACCAGGAAGACGATGAAGGCGACGATGCGCAGCACCTGTCGCCCGCTGTCGCGCTCGTTCACAGGTCCAGCAGCGGATCGAGCCCGACGGTGAGGCCCGGGCGGGCGCCGATCCGGCGCACACCCAGCAGTACACCCGGTGCGAAGGAGGTGCGGTCGATCGAATCGTGGCGGATCGTGAGCGTTTCGCCCTGGGTGCCGAACAGCACCTCCTGGTGCGCGACCAGCCCGGCCAGCCGCACCGAATGCACCCGCACCCCGTCGACGCTCGCTCCGCGCGCGCCGTCGAGTTCGGTGGTGGTGGCATCGGGGCTCGGGCCCACGCCGGCCTGCTTGCGGGCCTCGGCGATGATGCCGGCGGTGCGATAGGCGGTGCCGGAGGGTGCGTCGGCCTTGTTCGGGTGGTGCAGTTCGACGACCTCGACCGAATCGAACCACCGGGCGGCCTGTTCGGCGAACCGCATCGACAGCACCGCGCCGATGGCGAAGTTGGGGGCGATCAGCACGCCCACCTCGGGATTGTCCGCCAGCCAGGAGCGCACCTGCGCGAGCCGGGATTCGTCGAAACCGGTGGTGCCGACCACGGCGTGAATACCGTGTTCCACCAACCACTTCAGATTCGGCATCACCACGTCGGGGTGGGTGAAGTCGACCACGACCTGGGCGCCGGCCTCGGTGAAGGCCTCGAGCGCGTCGTCCTTGTCGACCCCGGCGACCAGCTCCAGGTCGTCGGCGGCCTCGACCGCCGCGCAGATCGCCTGCCCGACCTTGCCCTGCGCGCCGAGTACGCCCACCCGGATCCGGTTCGTCGCCACCGTGAACTCCTCACATACCGTTCGATGCCCGTTGCGGTCAGAGCCTATCGGCAGGGGTGCCGGGCGCCACCACACCGGTCACCCGGAAGTCGCGTGCGTCACCCGGCGCGACCACCGAGAGCCGACGGCAGAGGCGAGGCCGGCGCCTCAGTCGAAGACGATCACC
Organism: Nocardia sp. 852002-20019_SCH5090214; assembly: GCF_001665865.1. Lineage (NCBI taxonomy): Bacteria > Bacillati > Actinomycetota > Actinomycetes > Mycobacteriales > Nocardiaceae > Nocardia > Nocardia sp. 852002-20019_SCH5090214. The sequence goes on from NZ_LZMK01000123.1 coordinate 32,095, forward strand.
TGACGCAAGGCGTGCCCGGCGGCCAGCTCGTCCATGGCGTGGTTGATCTCGTCGAGCCGGATACGCGAGGAGACCAGTCGTTCGACGGGCAGCCGGCCCTCCCGCCACATCCGCACGTACTCCGGGATGTCGCGCGCCGGAACCGCCGAGCCGAGGTAGCTGCCTACGATGGAACGTCCCTGCGCGACCAGACCGAGCGGTGAAATACTCGCGCGCGCTTCGGGATGGGGTAGCCCGACGGTCACCGTGGTGCCGCCGGGCGCGGTGGCCGTCACCGCGGTCTCGAAGGCCCGCACATTCCCCGCGGCCTCCACCACGACCTCCGCCGCGATGCCGCGCTCGGCCACCTCCACCGGCGTGTAAACCTGCGTGGCGCCCAATTCCTTTGCCAGCGTGAGCTTTTCGGGTACGGTGTCGACGGCGATGACCTCGGCGCCGAGGCTGTCCCGCAGCGAGGCGGCCGCCAGCACGGCGGCCATACCCACGCCACCGAGACCGACGACCATGATGCGGTCCCCCGCGCCGGGGCGGGCCGAATTCAGCAAGGCCCCGCCGCCGGTGAGGACCGCGCAGCCGAGTACGGCGGCGACCTCCGGCGGGACATCGTCGTCGACCGGCACCACCGACCGCCGATCGACCACGGCGTGGGTGGCGAATCCGGAGACGCCGAGATGGTGGTGGACGGGTCCGTTCGCGCGGCGCAGTCGGCGACCGCCGCCCAGCAGCTCGCCCTCGTTGTTGGCGACGCTGCCCGGCACACACGGGGTGCGGCCGTCGGTGGCGCAGCCCTCGCACTGTCCGCAGCGCGGCAGGAAGGTCATCACGACCCGCTGGCCGACCCGCAGATCGCTGTCACCGGGACCCACCTGCTCGACCCGTCCGGCCGCCTCGTGGCCGAGCAGCATCGGCACCGGCCGCACCCGGTTTCCGTCCACCACCGACAGGTCCGAATGACACAGTCCGGCCGCCTCGATCCGGACCAGCAGCTCCCCCGGTCCCGGCTCCGCCAACTCCAGATCCTCGATCACGATCGGGGTCGAATCGGCATAGGGAGTCGGGTCGCCGATCCGCTCCAGCACAGCACCACGAATCTTCATGGCACCGACGGTACCGGGCGAGCGCCGCGCCGAGTATCGGCGCCGACTACTCAGTCTTCCGGCGGTCCGACGACCGAAGCGGTGCCGGCGGGAAGACCCGCCTCCTCCGCGTCCGACTCCACCGGCGCCCGGTCCGGTGCGCTCGGGCCGCACGGCCTCCCCGGGATGAGGGCGTGCTCCGCCGACACCGTGCCACGACAGGTGACTCCCCGGAGATCGACATCGGGCACATCCCGTTCGAGGCCGATGCGAGCGTTGTCGAACACCGTGTCGCCGGAGTCGAAACGTGTGTCGGCACAGGTGATTCGCGAGCTGCCGACCACGATACCGTCGAAACGCGCACTGTCCCCCGCCACCTCGACGCCGTCGAAGAAGGTGCTGTCGGCGGTGAAGCGCGCCCGGGTGAACGACGTCGTCGGGCCGGTGAACCGGGCGCCGGTGAATCGTGTTCGGGGCCCGCCGAATTCGGCCTCGGTGAAGTCGGCCTTACCGCGGAAGACGGCATTCACGAAGCTGGTGCCGGCGCGCCCGGTGTAGACGTCGCCCGAGGTCGGGGTGAATTTCGTGCCCCGGAACAGCGCGTCGCTCTCGAAGTGCGCGCTGTGGAACGTCACGTGCGTGCCGACGAATTCCACGTTCTCGAAGTTGGCGGACCGCTCACCGATGAAGCGGGTACCGCGCAGATGCGTATGCCCGCCGGCGAAGACCGCCCAGCGGAAGTCGACATCCTCGAGCACCGCGTCGTCGAAGTTGAAATCGCAGTGCGACCACGATGTTTCGGCCTGCGGGCGCAGATGGGTCACGATCACCGCGATGATGGTGCGCCGCACCTCGCGATCGTTCTGCCGCAGCTGGTAGGCGCGCTCCACCTGCGGCCCGCCCGCTCCGTCGGTGATCTTGCGAGAGCTCAGGTGGGTAGCCCCTTCGTCGGGGTCGTAGGGCAGTCGCAGATAGCCGCACAGCACGTCGATGCACTGCTGGCGCATGCCGCGCGCGGCGAATTCGTCGGCCACCCCCGCCATCGCGTAGACGCCCGCCATGCGCACCGCGACATCAGCATTACCCAGTTGCGCCGCGGCGGCCCCGAACAGCTGCGCGAAGCGGCCGCGTTCGTTGTCGCGCTGTTTACGATAGGCCACGACCAGCGCCACCGCACCGCCCACACCGGCCGAGACCGACAACGCGATCTTCGTCAGATCCAGCTGGTTCGGCGTATCGGCCTTCGCGCCGAGCGCGAGCCACAGCACCCACCAGGCGATACCCGCGATCGCCAAACCGCCGAGCACCACCGAGACGACCGATACCAGCAATGCCGAACGCTGTATCCGCTGAGCCTGCCGCTGCGCAAATGTCCCCCGCCGAGCCATGGGCGCATAGTAACGACAATTCCGGATCCGCCACAGCCGGTGGAGGATTCGGCCCGGCCGAGCGGCGACGCGGCGCCTGCCTTTCGGGCGGACGCCGCATCGTCTTGTCCGGCAGACTGTTTCGCGCCGATCAGTTCGCCGCGCGACTCCCGCGCACCCCGATCGCGGCCGCGGTCAGGCAGGCCGCGGCGACCACCACCACGAACCACGGGAAGATCGTGCCCATCCCCCACTGCGTGGCCGCCCAACCGGCCAGCACGGTCGGCAGGGCCATCGCCGTATAGGCCAGCAGGTAGTAGGCGGACATGGTCTCGCCGCGCTTGTGCTGCGGCACCACGTTCGACAGATGCCGCAGCGATCCGCCGAAGCCCAGGCCGAAGGTCGCGCCGAGCAGAACACCGGCCAGCAGCACCACGACCCAGTTGTGGGTCGCCAGCGCCGGAATGGTCAGCAGCAGCGCGATCGCCATCCCGGTATCACCGCCGACGGCCGCGCGACGCGCCGGAATCGCGGTCGCGAACAGCTGAGCCAGCGCCCCGGCCGTCGCGGTCGAGGCGACCACGGCACCGCCGAAGACCAGATTGTGCACGCCGGTCTTCTCGGCGGCCAGCGAGGGATACAGCGACAGCAGCACACCCAGTACCGACCACGCCGCCATGACGCCCAGCGCCGAGAACCAGAAATCGGCCCGGATCTCCTGCGGTACCGCCGGTTTCGCGATCCGGATGGGACCCGACATCCGCGCGGTGTGCGTTTCGGTCATCACCACCACGCCCACGCCGATCAGCAGGCAGAACACCGTGATCACCACATACGGCGTGCGCAGCGGATGCGGAACGTACTGGGCGAGCAGTGCCGACCCCAGAATGGCCACGGCCATACCGACATTGAAGGCCACACCCGTCAGCTGCCCCGACCGCGCGCCGTGCTGGGGACGCAGATCCAGCAGCGCCGCCGCCCCGGCGACGACGGTGGCACCGACGGCCACGCCGTGCAGCGCCCGCGCCACCAGCAGCATCGCGACATTGTCGGCGAACAGGAAGACGACCAGTCCGATCACCATCGTGGCGAGTGCGCCCAGCAGCACCGGCTTGCGGCCGACCACATCGGAAATCTTGCCCGACACCAGAACCGCGGCCAGCGCGGCGACGGCGTAGACGGCGAAAACGATGGTGGTGGTCAGCGGCGAGAAATGCCATTCCTTCTGGTACAGGCCGTAGAGCGGGGCGGGAACACCGGATACTCCGAGCGCGACTCCGCTGGCGACCAGAATCAGTGCATAGGCCCAGGACTGTGTGGTCCGCGGAGCCGGTGCAACCGTGACAGTTGCGGCCATCGATTCTCTCCATCAGGTAAGTTTGATTGCGATCGAACTCAACCACCGTAGCGATGGTTTGATTCCCATCAAACCGAATTTCCCGTGAGAAAGATCATGAGCGATAGCAACAAGACCGTGGAAGCTCATCCGGTCGCCACCGTGCAGGAGGTGCTCGGCGCCCTGCACGACCCGGTCCGGCTCGAGATGGTGCGCAGGCTCAGCAATGCCGGCGGCCCGGTGCGCTGCGGCATGCTCTACGACACCATCAACAAATCCACCGCGACCCACCACCTGAAGATTCTGCGCGAGGCCGGGGTCACCGAACGCATCGTCGCCGACGGCCAGACCTACGCGCGGCTGCGCACCGAGGAAGTCGAGCACGCCCTGCCGGGACTGCTCGCGGCGGTGGTGGGCGCGGCCAATCGCGCGGGCGAATCCGGCGCCGCACCGCGCGACTGACTCACTCCGCCAAGCGTTTCACCGCACCGGGCAGGTCGCGCATCCTCCGATACGGTCCCGCCACCGAGGCCGCGTACGGCCGCGCCAGCAGGGTGCGGGCGATCGCGGACACCTCCGCGGTGGTGACGGCGTCGATGCGCGCCAGCGTCTCCGAGACGCTGCGGTGATTGCCGTAGCTGAGTTCACTGCGGCCGATGCGGTTCATCCGGGAGCCGGAATCCTCGAGGCCCAGCACCAGTCCACCGCGCAGCGATCCCTTGGCCCGGGCACATTCGGCGTCGGTGATCCCGTTGGCGGCAACATCTTCCAGGACCTCGCGCGCCAATGTCGTGACCTCGCCGAGATTTTCGGGCTGACATCCCAGATAGACCGAGAAGGCGCCGGTGTCGGCGAAGGTGTCGACGCTGGAATACACCGAGTACGCCAGGCCGCGTTCCTCCCGGATTCGTTGGAAGAGACGGGAACTGAGCCCGCCGCCGAGCACGGTGTTCAGCACCGACAGCGGCCAGCGCTTATGCCCTTCGTGCCGGCCGAACGCGCGCACCCCGAACACCAGATGCGCCTGTTCGCTGTCGCGGTAGGTCCAGTGCAGCTGCGGTGCCGTGCGCTTGCGGAAATGCCCTTCGCGGCGCGGCGCCGGTTCCCGCAACGGATCGAGCCGGTCGCCGAACGCGCGATGTACCAGCTCCACGGTGTGTTCGTGCTCGATATTGCCGGCCACCGCCACCACCATCCGGTCCGGACGGTAGCGGCGCAGATGGAACCCGCGCAGCTGCGCGGCGGTCATCTGCTCGACTGAGTCGACGGTGCCGATCACCGGCCGCCCGATCGGATGATCGCCGAACAGCGCGGTCAAGAACGAGTCGCCGACCAGGTCCTCGGGATCGTCGTCGCGCATCGAGATCTCCTCGAGCACCACCTGACGTTCCACGTCGACATCGATCGGACGGCACAACCCGTTCAGCACCACGTCGGAGACGACATCGACCGCGAGCGGCAGATCGTCGTCCAGCACATGGGCGTAGTAACAGGTCTGCTCCTTGGCGGTGAACGCGTTGAGTTCCCCGCCGACCGCATCCACGGCCTCGGCGATGTCCAGCGCGGTACGAGTCGGGGTCGCCTTGAACAGCAGGTGTTCCAGGAAGTGCGCGGCGCCGGCCACCGAGGGCCCCTCGTCGCGTGAGCCGACGCCGACCCAGACACCGATCGACGCCGATCGCACCCCGGGCACATGTTCGGTGACCACCCGCAGTCCGCCCGGCAGTACCGTACGCCGCACCCCGCTGTCGGAGAACGACCCGTCCTCGGCGAGGACCAGCGAAGAGCCCCCCTGCTCGAGAGCGAGCAAGGGGGCGTCGGCGCCGGCTTTCGCCGGAGTTCCCGCGCGCGAGGCTTGCTTCGTCTTCGGCGCGCGAGCTGTGCTGCCCGGCGCGCGCGTCGAAACCGAGGGCTTCGGGGCGCGCGCCGAGGACTTCTTCTTCGTCACATCCAACTATTTACTCGGCCGCGGCCTCGGCTGCAGCCGGAGCCTCGTCGGCGGCCGGAGCAGCGGTCTCCGCGCTCTCCTCCTCCGACACCGGGACCAGCGAGATCTTGCCGCGGTTGTCGATATCGGCGATCTCGACGCGGATCTTGTCGCCGACGTTCACCACGTCCTCGACCTTGCCGACCCGCTTGCCGTTGCCCAGCTTCGAGATGTGCACCAGACCGTCGCGGCCCGGCAGCAGCGAGACGAACGCGCCGAAGGCGGTGGTCTTGACGACCGTGCCCAGGAAGCGCTCGCCGACCTTCGGCAGCTGCGGGTTGGCGATGGCGTTGATCGCGTCGATCGCGGCCTGCGCCGACGGGCCGTCGGTTGCGCCGACGAACACGGTGCCGTCGTCCTCGATGGAGATGTTGGCGCCGGTGTCCTCGGTGATCTGGTTGATGACCTTGCCCTTGGGCCCGATCACCTCGCCGATCTTGTCGACCGGGATCTTGATCGCGGTGACGCGCGGCGCGTAGGGGCTCATCTCGTCCGGGGTGGCGATGGCCTCGGCCATCACGTCCAGGATGGTCAGGCGCGCGTCGCGAGCCTGGTTGAGCGCACCGGCCAGCACCTTCGACGGAATGCCGTCGAGCTTGGTGTCGAGCTGCAGCGCGGTGACGAAGTCGCGGGTACCGGCGACCTTGAAGTCCATGTCGCCGAAGGCATCCTCGGCGCCGAGAATGTCGGTCAGCGCGACGTAGCGGGTCTCCGACTCACCGTTGTCGCCGGTGACCTCGTCGGACACCAGACCCATGGCGATACCGGCGACCGGGGACTTCAGCGGCACACCCGCGTTCAGCAGCGACAGCGTGGAGGCACACACCGAACCCATCGAGGTGGATCCGTTGGAGCTCAGCGCTTCCGACACCTGGCGGATCGCGTAGGGGAACTCCTCCTGGCTCGGCAGCACCGGCACCAGCGCCCGCTCGGCGAGCGCGCCGTGGCCGATCTCGCGCCGCTTGGGCGAGCCGACGCGGCCCGTCTCACCGGTGGAGAACGGCGGGAAGTTGTAGTGGTGCATGTAGCGCTTGCTGGTCTCCGGGCCGAGCGAGTCGACCTGCTGGGCCATCTTCACCATGTCGAGGGTGGTGACGCCCAGGATCTGGGTCTCACCGCGCTCGAACAGCGCCGAACCGTGCGCCCGCGGGACCACGGCGACCTCGGCGGACAGCGCCCGGATGTCGGCCAGGCCACGACCGTCGATGCGGAAGCCGTCGGACAGGATGCGCTGGCGCACAAGCTTCTTGGTGACCGAGCGGAACGCCGCGCCGATCTCCTTCTCGCGGCCCTCGAAGTCCTCGGTCAGCGCCGAGAGCACCTCGAGCTTGATCTCGTCGATGCGCTCCTCGCGCTCCTGCTTGCCGGCGATCGACAGCGCCTCACCCAGCGGGTTCTTCGCGGTACCCTCGACGGCGGTGTAGACGTCGGCCTCGTACGGCGGGAAGAGCGGGAACTCCTCGGTGGGCTTGGAGGCCAGCGCCGCCAGGTCGGCCTGCGCCTTGCACAGCCGCGCGATGAACGGCTTGGCGGCCTCGAGACCTTCGGCCACAACGGTTTCCGTCGGCGCCTGGGCGCCGTCTTCGACCAGCGCGATGACCTTGTCGGTCGCCTCGGCCTCGACCATCATGATCGCGACGTCACCGGACTCGACCACGCGGCCGGCGACGACCATGTCGAACACGGCCTCTTCCAGCTGCTCGACGGTCGGGAACGCGACCCACTGGCCCTGGATGAGCGCCACGCGCACGCCACCGACCGGACCCGAGAACGGAAGTCCCGCAATCTGAGTCGAGGCCGACGCCGCGTTGATCGCGACCACGTCGTAGAGATCGTTGGGATCCAGGCTCATCACCGTGACTACGACCTGGATCTCGTTGCGCAGGCCGTCGACGAACGACGGGCGCAGCGGACGGTCGATCAGGCGGCAAGTCAGGATCGCGTCGGTGGAGGGGCGGCCCTCGCGGCGGAAGAACGAGCCGGGGATGCGGCCCGCGGCGTACATCCGCTCCTCGACGTCGACCGTCAGCGGGAAGAAGTCGAACTGGTCCTTGGGGTGCTTACCGGCCGTGGTGGCCGACAGCAGCATGGTCTCGTCGTCCAGGTAGGCGACGACGGAGCCGGCGGCCTGCTTGGCCAGGCGCCCGGTCTCGAACCGGACGGTGCGGGTGCCGTAGCTCCCGTTGTCGATCAGGGCCACCGATTCGAACACACCGGGTTCGACCTCGATGGCGGAGCTCGTCTGGGATTCGGTCATATTTCTGTCTCAACCTCTCGTCTCGCCGGATCGAACGCCGTCGAGGCGCGATCCGGCTGGGTGTCCCCGCGCAGTTTCATCCCTGCCCGGAGGCAGCGGCTTGTCTGCGCGAGGCAGCCGTACCCGGGCTCGGGCGCGCGACAGCCCTCCTGGCTGTGGCGCGACACCCGGCCGATCCCCCATGGAACCGGCGACGCGGAGGCGGTCATCGATCGAAGCCCGCCGGCAACTCTCGCCGAAAGGCCACTACCGAAGACCGACGCCACGCGTGCGGGTGCATACGGCTGGTGCGGTGCCGATATACGACTAGCCGACGGGGAGATTCTATGCCTCCCCGTCGGCTGCGCGTTAACTACCTGTGATTGTCAGCGCGTCTGTCTCGCGTCCGTGCGGGCGCGAGCAGATCAACGCCGCAGTCCGAGCCGCTCGATCAGCGAACGGTAGCGCTCGATGTCCTTGTCCTGCAGGTACTTCGACAGCCGCCGACGGCGACCGATCAGGCCCAGCAGGCCGTGGCGGGTGTGGTGATCGTGCTTGTGCACCTTCAGGTGCTCGGTCAGGTCGGAGATCCGCTTGGACAGCAGCGCGATCTGGGCCTCCGGCGAACCGGTGTCCTTCTCGTGCAGGCCGTACTCCTTGAGGATGGCCGCCTTCTGCTCGGTGGTCAGAGCCACGAATTCACTCCTTGTTTTCTCAGTCCGCGCTCGAGGAAACCGGGAAACCCCGGGCGGGCGCCACCGCGGACCGCAGCAGACCCGACGAGCCAGCCTACCGGATCACCGCACGTCGGACCGAATCGGCCCGATCCGGCCGGCCCCACACCGGGAATCTGTCCGGCGGGCGGATTCGCTCAGCGCTGGGCGTCGCTCGCCTCGGCGGCGGCCAGCACCTGTCGCGTCTGCTCGACGTCGTCGCCCATGGCCCGGACCAGATCGTCGATCGAGTCGAAGCGGCGCATACCGCGCAGATGCTGCACGAAGTCCACGGCGACGTGCTGGCCGTATAGATCCGCCTCGGTGTCGAGGACGAAGGCCTCGACCGTGCGGGTGCGGCCGGAGAAGGTCGGGTTGGTGCCCACCGAGATCGCGGCCATGGCCCGCTTGCCCGGCCGGGTGACGCCGACCGTCTCTCCGGCGGCCAGCACGGTGAACCAGCCCGCGTATACGCCGTCGGCCGGGATCGCCGCATGCATCGGCGGAGCCACGTTGGCGGTCGGAAAACCGAGTTCGCGACCGCGGCCGTCGCCGTGGACGACGACACCCTCCACCCGGTGCGGGCGGCCGAGCGCGTCGGCGGCCGCGGCCATGTCACCGGCGTCGACACAGGCCCGGATGTAGGTGGAGGAGAACGTGACCGCGTGTTCGCCGACCAGCTTCACACCGTCGACCTCGAAGCCGAACCGGCCGCCCAGCTCGCGCATGGTCTCGACGGTGCCCGCCGCCTTCTTGCCGAAGGTGAAGTTGTCGCCGACCACGACCTCGGCGACATGCAGCTTCTCGACCAGCAGGTCGTGCACGTAGCGGCCGGGAGTGAGCTTCATGAAGTCCTGGGTGAACGGCATCACCAGGAACACATCGATACCGAGTTCCTCGACCAGCTCCGCGCGCCGGGTCAACGTGGTGAGCTGCGCCGGATGCGATCCGGGACGCACCACTTCCATCGGATGCGGGTCGAAGGTCATGAGAACCGAGGGAACACCGCGCACCGCAGCGGATTTCACCGCACGGCTGATCAATTGGGCGTGACCGCGGTGCACACCGTCGAACACGCCGATGGTGAGCACACACCGACCCCAGTCCGGTGGCATTTCCTCGAGACTTCGCCATCTCTGCACACACCGAAGCCTACGCAAGCGCGGTCACGAACCGGGATTCGGCGGGGCGGTTGTTCACCCGACCGTCACCCGCCCGCGGCGAGCGCGAGGTTGTGCGGGCTTGCGGGCTGCGGCCGCAATGGTCCCGCTGTACCTGATGGCAGGTCCGCGCCGGCCCGGCCCCGCTGTGCTCGATCGCGGGGTCCGCGGCGGCCTCCGTGGTTACGCAGGCTGCCTCCTCCGGCCGCAACGCTGCCCCCGCTAAGCTCGATACGTGCCCGGAAAACGTGATGTCGCCACCCGGCGTGAGCTGGCAGATTCCGCTGCGTCACAAGCGTCTCCCGATGCGGGCGCGGCCGGGCGCGCGGCGAATGTGGCCCCCTCGCTGTCGTCGGTCGCCCAGGATTATCTGAAGGTCATCTGGAGTGCGCAGGAGTGGTCGCAGGAGAAGGTGTCGACCAAACTGCTCGCCGAGCGGATCGGTGTGTCGGCGTCGACGGTGTCGGAGGCGGTGCGCAAACTCGCCGATCAGGGGCTGGTCGAACACGCCCGCTACGGCGCCATCACGCTGACCGACAACGGCCGCCGGGCCGCAGTCGCCATGGTGCGCCGCCATCGGCTGATCGAAACGTTCCTGGTCAGCGAGCTCGGCTACGGCTGGGACGAGGTGCACGACGAGGCCGAGGTGCTCGAGCACGCGGTGTCGGAGACCCTGGTGGAACGTATCGACGCCAAACTCGGCCATCCCGATCGCGATCCGCACGGCGACCCGATCCCCTCCGTCGACGGTGCGGTCCCCACACCGCCCGCCCATCAGCTCAGCGACTTCCAGGCCGGACAATCCGGCCGGGTGGCGCGCATCTCCGATTTCGATCCCGCCATGCTGCGGTATTTCGATTCCGTCGGCATCGCGCTCGACACCGTGATCACCGTGGTGGAGCGGCGCGATTTCGCCGGCACCATCGCGGTGCGGATCGGCGAGCACACCATCGACCTGGGAAGCCCTGCGGCAGAAGCGATCTGGCTGACCTCCTGACCGGCCACCGCAGCGCCTCGGCACCGAGAGTCGCGGCGTATCGCCGCCCCTACTGTGTGACCAGCGCCGCGGCGCGTTCGGCGATCGCGGTGCCGAGTTCGGCGGTGGTCGCCGTACCGCCCAGATCGGGGGTGAGCACCTCCCCCGCGGCCAGCACATCGCAGACCGCGCGGTCGACGGCCGCGGCCGCCGCGGATTCGCCCAGGTGGTCGAGCATCATCGCACCGGCGAGGATCTGCGCCACCGGATCGGCGATGCCCATACCCGCGATATCGGGCGCACTGCCGTGCACCGCCTCGAACATCGAGGGCGCCTCGCGCGCGGGATTGATATTCCCCGAGGGCGCGAGCCCGAGCCCGCCGGTCACCGCGGCGGCGAGGTCGGACAGGATGTCGCCGAACAGATTCGAGCCGACGATCACGTCCAGCCGATCCGGATGCAGCACGATCTCCGCGGCCAGCGCATCGACATGCATCTGCCGCGTCTCGACGTCCGGATACTCGGCGGCGATCCGCTCGAAAACGCTGTCCCAGTACGGCATCGAATGAATGAGGCCGTTGGACTTGGTGGCCGAACACAGTCTGCGGTCGCGCCGGCGCGCCTGCTCGAACGCGTATCGGATGATGCGTTCACATCCGGTGCGGGTGAATATCGATTCCTGAACCACGAATTCGTCCGGCCGCCCGGGATTGTGCATTCCCCCGATCGCGGAATATTCGCCCTCGGAATTCTCCCGCACGATGAGGATGTCGAGATCGTCGGCGCCGCGTCCGCGGAGCGCGGATTCGGTGCCGGGCAGCAGCCGGACCGGGCGCAGATTCACATACTGCCCGAAGGCGCGCCGCAGCGGGATCAGCAGACCCCACAGCGAAATATGGTCGGCCACACCGGGAAATCCCACGGCGCCGAGCAGAATCGCGTCGAAAGCCGCCAGCTGCTGCGGACCATCCTCGGGCATCATCGCGCCGGTGCGCAGATATTGCTCACAGGACCAGTCGAATTCGGTCCAGGCGATGCCGGGCAGCACCGCGTCGAGAACCTTGACCGCCTCGGCCGTGACGTCCACGCCGATACCGTCGCCGGGAATGGTGGCAATGCGATACACCGGCATCACAGTGCCACACCGATGTATTTGGTCTCCAGGAATTCGTCGATGCCGGTGAAGCCCCCCTCGCGTCCGAGACCCGATTCCTTCACTCCGCCGAACGGCGCCGCTGGATTGGACACCACGCCCTGGTTGAGTCCCACCATGCCGGTGTCGAGCGCCTCGCTCACCCGCAATCCGCGCCGCAGATTCTCGGTGAACACGTACGCCACCAAACCGTAGGGCGTGTCGTCGGCGCGTTCGATCACCTCGTCCTCGGTGTCGAAGACGGCCAAACCCGCGACGGGGCCGAAGATTTCGGTGCCGAACATCGCGGCGTCGTCCGGGACACCGGTCAGCACCGTGGGTGGATAGAAGTATCCGGGTCCTTCGGCGGCGGTTCCGCCGAGCAGGACGGTGGCGCCGCGCCGGCGCGCATCGGCGACCAGTTCCGACACCTTCGCGACCGCGGCGGCGTCGATCAGCGGTCCGACCACCACGCCGGGATCGGCGCCGCGGCCCATCGGCAGGGCCGCCATGCGTTCGATGAAGCGGCGGGTGAATTCGTCGGCGATGCCGCGTTGCAGGTAGATCCGGTTGGCCGCGGTGCAGGCCTGGCCGATATTGCGCATCTTCGCCGCGAGCGCGCCCTCCACCGCGGTATCGAGATCGGCGTCGTCGAACACGATCAGCGGGGCGTTGCCGCCCAATTCCATCGACGTGCGCATCACGGATCTCGCGCACTGTTCCAGCAGCAACTTCCCGACGGCGGTCGATCCCGTGAACGACAGTTTGCGCGAGCGCGGATCCGCGATCATCGCACCGGTCACCGCCGCCGGATCGGAGGTGGTCACGACATTGACCACGCCGTCGGGAACCCCTGCGGCGGACAGTATTTCGGCGATCGCCAGCGTGCACAGCGGGGTCTGCTCGGCGGGTTTGACCACACAGGTGCAGCCCGCGGCCAGGGCTGGGCCGATCTTGCGGGTCGCCATCGCCATGGGGAAGTTCCACGGGGTGATCAGGATGCTCGGTCCCACGGGCCGGCGCGCCACCACGAAGCGGGATCCACCGGCCGGCGCGGGCATATAGCCGCCGTCCAGCCGCACCGCCTCCTCGGCGAACCAGCGGAAGAACTCCGCCGCGTACACGACCTCGCCGCGCGCCTCGGCCAGCGGTTTGCCCATCTCGGCGGTGGCGATGCGGGCGAGCCGGTCGGTGTCGTCGAGCATGGCCCGATGGGCGCGCATCAGGATCTCCGACCGGGTCCGCGCGGGCACCTCGGCCCACGCGTCCTGGGCCGCCGCGGCCGCGGCCAGCGCGGCGACGCCGTCCTCGGGGCCGGCATCGGCGACGGCGGTCAGGATCTGCCCGGTGGCCGGGTCCTCCACGTCCAGCCGGGTAGCGGCCTCGCGCCGGCGCCCGCCGATGAACAGGCCGGTCGGGACGCTGTCGATCGCCGCGCGCGTCGCGGCATCCGGATCCGCAACGGTATACGTCATCGCTCGCTCCTCTTCTCGGAACAGCAGGTCGGTTCGGCGCAGTCGTTGCCGTCACCGTCGCGGCCATGTTATACACATTGTCAACAATCCGACAATAAGAATCCGGCCGTCACCGGCGCGGATTTCCCGTCGCCCGGGAGGCGGATCACCATGACTGCACTTTCCCCCGTTCTCCGGCAGGCCACGCCGGTCACCGTCGATCACGGCGAGGGCTGCTACCTGTACGGCACCGACGGTCGCCGGTACCTCGACTTCACCGCCGGGATCGGCGTCACCAGCACCGGGCACTGTCATCCGCGGGTGGTCGAGGCCGCGCGTGAACAGGTCGGCAGCCTCATCCACGGCCAGTACACGACGGTCATGCACCGGCCGCTGCTGCGGCTGACCGAACGGCTCGCCGATGTGCTTCCCGCCCACCTGGATTCGGTGTTCTTCGCCAACTCCGGCAGCGAGGCCGTGGAGGCCGCGCTGCGGCTGGCCCGGCAGGCCACCGGCCGCCCCAATGTGGTGGTGTTCCACGGCGGCTTCCACGGCCGCACGGTCGCCGCCGCGACCATGACCACCTCCGGAACCCGCTTCTCGGCCGGTTTCAGCCCGCTCATGGGTGGTGTGCACGTGGCGCCGTTCCCCACCGCCTACCGCTACGGCTGGTCGGAGGAGGAGGCGACCGATTTCGCCTTGCGCGAGCTCGACTACATCCTCACCACGCTCACCGCCCCGGCCGAGACGGCCGCCTTCATCGTCGAACCCGTGCTCGGCGAGGGCGGCTACATCCCGGGCAACACCCGGTTCTTCCAGGGCCTGCGCGAGCGCGCCGACCGGCACGGCATCCTGTTGATCTTCGACGAGATCCAGACCGGGTTCGGCCGCACCGGAAAGTTCTTCGGGCACCAGCATTTCGACGTACAGCCCGACGTCATCACCATAGCCAAGGGGTTGGCCAGCGGTTTTCCGCTGTCGGGAATCGCCGCGCCACAGGAGCTGATGGCCAAGGCCTGGCCGGGATCTCAAGGCGGCACCTACGGCGCCAATGCCGTGGCCTGCGCGGCCGCGGTCGCCACCATCGACGTCATCGAATCCGAGGGGCTGGTGGACAACGCCGCCGCCCGCGGGGACCAATTGCTGGCCGGCACCCGAGCCTGCGCCACCAAGGCGATCGGCGATGTGCGCGGCCTGGGCCTGCTCGTGGGCAGCGAATTCACCACGGCGGCAGGCGAACCCGACACCGCCACGGCCGCGACGGCCCAGCGGCTGGCCGCCGAGCGCGGCCTGCTCCTGCTGACCTGCGGGGCCTACAGCAACGTCGTGCGAATGATCCCGCCCCTGATCGTGACCGCGGAACAGGTCGACGAGGCGCTGGCGCTGTGGACCGGCGTCCTGGACGAGCTGTAGCGATACCCACGCCCCGAGCGGAACAGGAGATCTCGATGGCCCGGTACCTCACCATCACCCTCACCAAGGCCGGCGTGCGGGCTCGCGCGCGATTGCTGGACGAGCTGGCCCCGCACACCTGCGCGGCGGTGTGGGACGCACTGCCGCAGGAGGGCGACGCGTTCCACGCCAAATACGCCCGCAACGAGGTGTACACCCTCGTGCCGCGCATCACCGCCGCGCCGCATCGCGAAAACCCCACCGTCACACCGATTCCCGGTGACGTCTGCCTGTTCGACTTCGAACCGTGGGAGATCGGCAATCCCGCCTACGGCTACGAACCGGGCTCGGCCGCGCACGACGCGCAGGGCGCCACCGATCTGGCAATGTTCTACGACCGCAACAACCTGCTGATCAACGGCGATATGGGCTGGGTCCCGGGCAATGTGTTCGCGACCATCGAGGAAGGACTGCCGGAGCTGGCCACCGCGTGCAACGCGCTGTGGCTGCGCGGCGTGGAAGGCGAAACACTGTCCTTCACACGGTCTTCGGAGTAACGACACGTCGCAGGTGCGACTGAGCGGCCCGGTCCGAACAGGTCCGGGCCGCGTCGCATTTCAGCTCAGCACCGCCTCGGCGAAGCGGGCCACCGCGAGCACGAAATCGTCGGAGTGACGCGGCCCGACGATCTGCAGCCCCACCGGCATTCCCGCCGCGGTTCGCCCGGCGGGAATGGTGATCGCCGGCTGCTGGGTGAGATTGAACGGATAGGTGAACGGGGTCCACTGCGGCCAGCTGTCCATCGAACTACCCGGCGGCACATCGTATCCCGCGTCGAAGGCGGTGATCGGCATGGTCGGCGTGACGAGGACGTCGTAAGCGGTATGGAAGGCCCCCATCACGATGCCGATCTCCGCCGCCACCGCACGCGCCTCGATGTAGTCGACCGCGCTCAGCGTGCGACCGCGGTCCCACATGGCGCCCAGGCCGGGGTCGACCCGCTCCCGGGTGCCCTCGGGGAACGTCGAGAGCATGGCCGCCGCCCCGGCCGCCCACATCGTTTCGAACGCCGGGCGCGGATCGGCGAATCCGGGATCGGCCTCGACCACCCGTAGGCCGGCCTCGTCGAGCGCCCGCACCGCCGCCGCGACGACCGCCGCGACCTCGGGATCGACCTGCGCGAAACCGAGATTCGCCGAAAAGCCGACCGTCGCACCGCGCACCTCGCGCTGCAGTTCGCCGCGGAAGGTCAGCAGCGGCGGCGCACCCGCGGTCGGATCGCGGTGATCGGGCAGCGACAGGATGTCCATCAGCAGCGCCACGTCCTCGACCGTGCGGGCGATGGGCCCGGCGTGTGCCAGCGGCCCGAACGGGCTGGCCGGGTACAGCGGGACCCGGCCGTGCGTGGGCTTGAATCCCACCACCCCGCAGAACGAGGCCGGAATCCGGATGCTGCCACCGCCGTCGGTCCCGATCGACACGGGTCCCATGCCGGCCGCGACCGCCACCGCCGAACCGCCGGAGGAACCGCCGGACGTCTTGTCCGGGTCGACCGGATTACGGGTGATTCCCGTCAGCGCGCTGTCGGTGGTGGCCTTCCACGCCAGCTCCGGCGTGGTGGTCTTACCCAGGAACACGAGTCCGTCCTCACGCAGCCGGGCGGTGGCCGGGCTGTCGACCGGCCACGGCACATCCGGCCGGATCGAGGTCGAGCCGCGCAGCGTCGGCCACCCCTCGGTGAGGAAGATGTCCTTGATCGAGATCGGCACGCCGTCGAGCAGGCCCTGCGCACGACCACCCTGCCAGCGCGCCTCGGACTCCTTGGCCTGCACCATCGCCCGCTCCGGGTCGACCAGGCAGAACGCGTCGAGGACGTCGTCGCGGGCCGCGATCGCGTCCAGCGCGGCCTGCGTGGCCTCGACAGGAGACAAGGCCCCGGCCGAATAGGCGGCGGCCAACTCGGCCGCGGTCATCGCCGCGGGGTCGGTCCCTGTATCGGGGTGGGCCATCGTGACTCCCTTCAGCTGGGCACGTAACCCAGCTTCTTGTCGACCACATTGTGTAAGGGCTGACCGCTTGCCCACCGCTCGAAATTCTCGGTGAACGCGGCGACGATCTCCGCCCGCCAGCCGATGAAGTCGCCGCTGTTGTGCGGGGTGACAACGACATTCGGCAGATCCCACAGCGGGTGGCCGGCCGGCAGCGGTTCCGGATCGACCACGTCCAGCGCCGCACCGGCGAGCACGCCGCCGCGCAGCGCCGCGACCAGATCGTCGGTGACCACGGATTCCCCACGCCCGACATTGATGAAACGCGCATGCGGCTTCATCGCCGCGAAGGCGCTCGCATCGAACATGTGCCGGGTCTGCGGGGTGAGCGGCGTCACGCAGACCACGTAATCCGCCCCGGGCAGTTCGGCGTGCAAATCGGTTGCCACCGTGCCGAAATCGGGATCGCCGATGCGCGCGGTCCGCCCCAGCCCGCGCACCCGCATCCCGGCCGCGCGCAGCAGGCGGGCGATCGCGCGTCCGATCGAGCCGGTGCCGACCACCAGCACCGCGGCTCCCGCCACCCGCTCGGATTCGCGGTGGCGCCACTGGTGACGCTGCTGCAGCCGCAGCGATTCGGGCAGATCCTTGGCGAAGGCGAGCACCTGGGCGAGAACGTATTCCGCGATGGGCTCGTCGAACAGGCCGCGGGTGTTGGTGACCTGTACGTCGCTGTCGATCAGTGTGTCGAACATCACGGCGTCGACACCCGTGCCCCCCACATGCACCCACCGCATCCGATCGGCGCGATCCCAGGCGCCGGGCAGGGCGGTGCTGCGGAAGTCGTAGACGAACAGCGCCTCGGCGCCGGGCAGCGCGTCCGCGAGCGACGCCCCGTCGGCGAAGCGGACGGTGGCCTGCTCCAACACCGGACGCATGAATTCCGCGTCGGGCTCGACGCCGTCGTGCAGGACGGTGACAACTGGGCCCGCGTTCATATTGACAGGCTAAAAACCCATCGTATGCTTGTCAACAATCCGATTGTGCGCGGAGGATTGTCGCCCGGACGCGAGAGGGGCCCTCGTGGAACTGAATTTTCCCGAGCTGGACGGGCCTGTCGCGCAACGGGGCATCGGGATCATCGCGCCGTTCGATCTGGCGCTCGAGCGCGAACTGTGGCGGTGGGCTCCCCTGGAAGTGAGCCTGCATCTGGCGCGCACGCCGTACGAACCGGTGCCGGTCTCGCTCGAGATGGCCGAATTGGTCTCCGACGCAGCACATCTCACCGCGGCGACGCGCAACGTGCTGCACGTGGAACCCGAGGTGATCGCCTATCTGTGCACCTCGGGCAGCTTCATCAAGGGGCTGGCCTACGAGCGAGCGCTGCGCGACACCATCTGCCGGGCCGGTGCCCGCGACGCGATCACCACCTCCGGCGCACTGATCGAGGCCGTGCACAAACTGCAGTTGTCCAAGATGTCGGTCATCACGCCCTACGACGAGATTCTGACCACGAAGCTGCACGAGTTCCTGCACGAGGCCGGTTGCGAGGTCCTGCGATCGGATCATCTGGGACTCGGCGGCGGCATCTGGAAGGTCAGCTATCGCACGATCGCCGAACGCATCATGGCCGCCGATGATCCCGCCGCGCAGGCCATCTTCGTCAGCTGCACCAACCTTCCCACCTACGACCTGGTCGAACCGCTGGAACAGCTGCTCGGCAAACCGGTCCTGACCGCCAACCAACTGACCATGTGGGCCTGTCTCGGACGGATGAAACTGCCGATGATGGGCCCTGGCAAGTGGCTGCAGAACGTTTTCTAGGAGGCGCTGTGGAACGGACACCGACCGTCGGATTCATCTATCCCGATCATGCCGCCGAGGACGAATATCCCTGGGCAGCAGCGCATCTCGGCGTCGAACTTCGTGTCGCGCACATCTACGGCACCGACCTGCACGCGGTGCCCGAACTGCTCGAGCTGGGCAGTCCGGACAAGTTGCGCCGGGGCGCGGATCTGCTGGCGCCCTTCGATCCCCTGGCCGTGGTGTGGGCCTGCACCTCGGGCAGCTTCGTCTACGGACCGCAGGGTGCGCGCGAACAGGCGGACGAGCTCTCCCGGATCTGCGGCGTCCCCGCATCGAGCACCAGTTTCGCGTTCGTGGAGGCGGTGCGGGCGATAGCCGCCGGCCGCGTCGCCGTGTGCGCGAGCTATCCGGACGAGGTCGCCGCCCTCTTCGTGGACTTCCTCGACGCCGCCGGCATCCGGGTGGTCTCGATGTCGAGCGCCGGAATCGACACGGCCGCCGAAGTGGGGACGCTGACACCGTCGCAGGTGCTGGACCTGGCGGCGGCGAACGACCATCCCGACGCCGAGGCGCTGCTGATTCCCGATACCGCGATGCATACGATACAACTGCTTCCGGAGCTGGAATCAGCGCTCGGCAAGCCGGTACTCACCGCGAACCAGGTCACCGTCTGGCACGGGCTGCGACTGGCGGGGCTGCCCGCCCACACGCCTGCGTCCGGACCGGGGCTCGGAACGCTCTTCTCGGAAAGGCCGATTCATGTCGGTGATTGAGTTCGAACCCGTGAATCGGCAGTCCACGGCGGAGATGATCGCCGACCGGCTGCGCGCGGCGATCGTGCGCGGCACGCTGGCGCCGGGGACCCAGCTGGTGGAGGCCGAACTGGCCGCGCAATTCGACGTCTCGCGCGGACCCGTCCGGGAGGCCATGCAGCGCTTGGTTTCCGAAGGGCTGCTGCACAGCGTGCGGCATCGCGGCATCTTCGTCATCGAACTCAGCCTGGCCGACGTCGTCGACATCTACCGCGCCCGCACCGCGATCGAGGGCGGCGCGCTGGACCTGATCCTGGACGGCCGCCGCGAGATCGCCTACGAGGCCTTGCAATCCAGCGTCGCCGATATGCAGGCCTGTGCCGAACGCGGCGATGCCACCGGCGTCACCGATGCCGACCACGAATTCCATCAGGCACTGGTCACCAGCGCCGACAGCCCGCGGCTGGTGCGGGCCGCGCGGACACTGCTGATCGAGACCCGGATGTGCCTGGGCGCCCTGCAGACGACCTACACCGACCTCGGTGAGCAGGTCCGCGAACATGTGGCGCTGCGCGAGGCCATCGCCGCCGGCCCGCCGCGCGATGTGCACGAACTGCTCGTCGGGCATATGCGCGACGCGGTCGATCGGCTCCGGGAGCAGATCGGCGAGGGGTAGGCCCGCGCTCAGTCGATGAGCCCGCGCGGGCGCACCACGAAGACGGGCGAGGAGCGCTTGCCCTTCTCCTCGAGCAAGGCGATGGTCCGGCCGTCGGTGGTCGTGGCCGCGTGCACCCCGCGCAGGCCCACCGGGTCCAGCCAGCGTCCGTCGCGCAGCGATTCGGCCTGTTCGGCGTCGATCTCCCGATGCGGAAAGGCAAGGCGCACAGCGGCATCGACGTCGAGATTCAGGCTCGGCTCGTCGGCGAGCTGCTCCAGGGTGCGAGCGTGTTCGAGAGTGAACGGGCCGACCCGGGTGCGGCGCAACGCGGTCAGATGTCCGCCGACCCCCAGGGCGGTGCCGAGATCGCGGGCCAGCGCCCGGATGTAGGTGCCCGAGGAACAGTCGACCTCGACGTCCAGATCGACGAATGTCGTTGCGCCGGTGTCGATATCACGCCGGCCAAGAATGTCGAACCGGGAGACCGTGACCGGCCGGGCCGCCAGTTCCACCTGTTCGCCCGCCCGGGCGCGCGCGTACGCCCGCTCACCGTTGACCTTGATCGCGCTCACCGTCGAGGGCACCTGCTGGATATCGCCGGTGAGCGCGGCGACGGCCGCGGCGATATCGGCGTCGGCGAGATGGCCGGCGGGGATGGTGGCCAGCACCTCACCCTCGGCATCGTCGGTGACGGTGGCCTGGCCGAGGCGAATCGTCGCGGTATAGGACTTGGTGGTCAGGCTCAGCAGGCCCAGCAGTTTGGTGGCGCGCTCGACGCCGAGCACCAGCACGCCGGTGGCCATCGGGTCGAGCGTGCCGGCGTGGCCGATCTTCCTGGTACGCAGGATCTTCCGGCAGCGCGCGACCACGTCGTGGCTGGTCTGCCCACCGTCCTTGTCGATGATCAGCAGACCGCCGAGCGGATCGACGATCGCCTCGCGTTCGGCCATCAGCCGGCCACGATCGCGGTCAGGATCAGCCCCTCGGCGACCGTCCAGCGGCCGTCGAACGCGGTCAGCGGCGCACCGCCGTCGAGAGTCTGCCCGGGAACCAGCAGCGCACTGTGGAAGGTGCCCGCGGTGCCGGTGTCGTCGACGGTGAAGGTGATGTGGGCGTCCTCGAAGCCGAGCCAGCGCTGGGTGAGCGGGAACCACGCCTTGTAGGTGGCCTCCTTCGCACAGAACAGCAGCCGGTCCATATGCAGTCCGGTCGCGGGGATCGCGCCGCGCAGCCAGTCCCGTTCGGCGGGCAGGCTCACCGAGTCCAGCACCCCCTCGGGCAGCGTGTCGTGCGGTTCGGCGTCGATGCCCACCGACCGCCAGCGCAGCCGATGCGCCAGCACCGCCGCTCGGTACCCGTCACAGTGGGTGAGGCTGCCGACGACCCCGCGCGGAAACAGCGGCATCCCGCGCTCGCCCTTGCCGATCGCCGCCGGCGGCTCACCGAGCTGGGCCAGCGCCAGCCGCGCACAGTGCCGGGCGCCGATGAAATCGCGCCGCCGCTTCTCGACCGATTGCGCGATCAGATGTTCCTCACCGGGATGCGGTTTCAGATCCTCCGGATACCGCAACAGCTCCGCCGCGGCCACTCCCGCGGGCAGAATGCTGCCGATGACGCGCGCCTGTTCCTCGATGACCGCCTCCTGAGTCGACCCTGTCTGCGCTACGAGCCTAGCGGTGCGGGCGGTTCACGGACTCGGCCAGCTCCGGGGAAGCGGCAGCGGCCCACCGCAGCAGGCGCACCGAAAAATGGGAGGATCCGTCGGGGTCGAAGGCCGTAAAGTCGCGCGGCATGCCCCATTCGGTCGCCACCGCCACACCTACCGACGAGCCCCTGCTCTGGGCGATGCTGTTCGAAGCCTCTCACGCGGCCGAACAGAACATGACTTCGGACGAACTGCGCTCGGTGCCCGAACTCGCGCGCTACGTCGAGGGCTGGGGCCGCCCGGGGGATCTCGGGGTCGTCGGCGGGCCGTCCGGCGGCGCGGGTGCCGCCTGGCTGCGACTGTTTCCCGCCGACAACCCCGGCTACGGATACGTCGACGACGCGACACCCGAACTCGCGATCGGAGTGGCGCCACAGCTGCGCGGCAGCGGGCTCGGCACCACTCTGCTGCGCCGTCTGCTGGCGGATGCCCGGCAGCGCTACGACGCGGTGAGTCTCAGTGTGCGGCAATCCAATCCGGCGCTGCGGCTGTACGAGCGACTCGGTTTCGACATCGTCCCGGGCTCGCATGTGGTCAACCGGGCCGGTACGACGAGCGTGACCATGGTGCATCGCTTCCGCTGAACCGCCGAGCGTCCGCACCGCACACCGACGCCGGGAACAAAGGCGGGTCCATACAGCGGCCGGTCGAGCCCCCCGCTCATTCTGCCCGCAACCGGACCACTGCGGTTCGTTGATATTGGCACTTTTCCTTAGAGGTTCGGAAATATACGGTGCAACCGTACGAGGAAAGAAATAGCGGATCGGGTGGACGGAATCTTATCCAACGCCGCCGAAGCAATTTCGTTCGACCCGGTGCGCGACCGCATTTCGGGTGCCTCGTCAATGGCGGAAAGAGCAGTGTCAGGATATGAATATGGCCGGATCCGAAGAACGGCACGGCGGCAGTGGCAGCAATTGTGACCGGCTTCGCGCCATTACCGCCGAAGTGCTCGAGATGGACGTAGACGGTGTCGATATACGGGCGCATTTCTACGAGGATCTGGGCGCGTCTTCGCTGGAAAAGACCGAAATACTAGCCCGAATCGAACGCGAATTCTCGGTGACGCTTTCGGATGGTTCGATCGCACGGCTCGATTCGCTCGGCGACGCATTGGCGGTCGTCGACAGCTCGGGTGGGGTGCATCGGTGAACCTCGTCGAATTCTTCGTCGGACGACACCTCGACTCGCCCAGAAAAGACGCGCCCGCCTATATCGACTCCGAGCTCGGCGAGATCGGCTACACCGAATTGTACCGCGCTGCAGGCGCATTCGCGGATCTGCTCTCCGGCAACGGAGTCGCGCCGGGCAGCCGGGCCATGGTGTTGGCGGACGACTCGGTCGCCACGGTGGTGGCTGTGCTCGGGCTGTGGTGGCACGGCTGCGCGGCGGTGCCGGTGAATCCGGCGCTGTCGGACAAGGAGATCGGGTTTATCGCGGCCGACAGCGGGGTGAAGTTCGGATACGTCGATGTATCCGGGACGCGCCTGAGCAGACTTGCCGCGGCGCTCCCGGACATCGGCCAGTTCCGGAACCACGTCCGCGAGTTGATACTGCGGCAACGGCGTTCCGGTGAGGCGGCCACGCCGCCGCCCCAGCAGCAGTGGCTGCCCGATCAAGAAGCCTTGGTGCAGTACACCTCCGGCAGCACCGGCGTGCCGAAGGGCGTGGCGCATCGGGCGAGCGCGCTGCAGTGGGTGCCGTCCGGGTTCGGGCGGATAGCCGCGCTGGCACCCGGCGATATTGTGCTCTCGACGGCCAAACTCTCGTTCGCGTACGGGTTCGGCAATTCCCTGTTGCTGCCGCTGCACGCGGGTGCGACGACCGTGCTGCTCAACGGCGGGGTGGACGCCCAGTTCGTCGCCGCGGCGCTGCGCCGCCACCGTCCGACCGTGTTGTTCTCGGTGCCGCGCCTCTACGCGGCTCTGGCCGAATCATTCGACGACCGTGGCAGCAGGCTGCGTTTGGCGGTTTCCGCGGGGGAAGCGCTGCCGGCAGACCTGAGCGAACGGGTGATGCGGCGACTTGGGGTTCCGCTGGTGAATAGTCTCGGGACGACCGAAGCGCTGTACATCCTGCTGGCAACGAATCCCGCCGAACCGGGTCCCGGCACCATCGGCAGGCCCGTGCCCGGGGTACGGGCCACGGTGCGCGACCAGGACGGCAGGATTCTCGACGGTGACGAGGTGCAGGGCCGCCTGCACGTCGCGGGTCCGTCCGTCGCGGCCGGCTATCTCGACCGACCGGAAGCGACTCGGGAAACCTTCGCCGACGGCGGCGCGTACACCGGCGACATTGTCCGGCGCACCCGTGGCGGCCCGATCTACTACGTCGGCCGCGCCGACGACTTTCTGAATCTCGGCGGCTACAAGGTGGCGCCTGCCGAGATCGAGGGTGTCGTCCGTGCTGTCGTAGGGGTGCGCGATTGCGCCGTGGTAGGGGTGGCGGACGACCACGGGCTGCAGCAGGCAGTGCTTTTCGTCGTCGTTGAGGGTGACCGGGAGTCCAGTGCCGTTCGTCGCGCTGTCATCGCCTGTCTGCGTGCCGAGCTCGCGTCGTTGAAGCGCCCCAGCCGCATCGAGCTGGTCGATGCCCTGCCGACGACTTGGACCGGCAAGCTCGCGCGAAACCAGCTTCGGGCGATCGGAGCGCACTGATGTCGTGGGATGTCACCGGGATGGCAGCTGTCGCGTCCATCGGGGAGACGCCCGATGCGATCTTCGAGTCACTGTGCGCACAGCGGAGCGGAATCTCGAAGCTACGCGCGTTCGACGCGGCGAAATACCGGACGTGGCACGCGTATGAGGTCGACGATCGGACCGCAGACGGCGACCGGCCGTTTCGCGCCACCGAGTGGCTTCGCACCGTGATCGAGGCGGCGCTGACCGATGCGGGCCTGGAGGGAACTCCCGAGCGGTATCCGGTGGTGGTCGGAACCACCCTGCGGGAACAGCGGTCCGCCGAACTCTGGTGGCGAGAAACCGGCGGAAAGACCGGGGAGGGACTCGATCCCGATCGCCTCGACTTCTCGGCTGCGTTGCGGGACCTTCCCCAGGTCGGGCGGGTGCACACCGTCGCCTGTGCCTGTGCTGCGTCGCTGTATGCGCTGGGCATGGCGACCGACATGATCGAACTGGGCCTCGCCGAGACCGTGGTGGTCGCGGGCACCGACTCGATCACCGAGAGCGCATTCGGGACCATCGATCGCGTTCAGACCAGGACGCCGCAGGCGCTGCGTCCGTTCGACGTCGCGCGCGCGGGCATGATCATGGGCGAAGGCGCCGTGGCCGTCGTCGTGAGCCGGGCCGGGGCCGCCACCGCACGACACGTGAGCCTGCTCGGTGTCGGCATGAACTGCGACGCCCGCCATGCCACGGCGCCGGACCGGGAGAGTATCCGCGAGGTCATCGCCGACGCGCACGAACGGGCCGGCATCGACGCCGCCGACGTCGACCTGGTGATGTTGCACGGAAGCGGAACGCAACTCAACGACGCCGTCGAGGCGTCTGTTTTGACCGACGTGTTCGGGGATTCCGCCGCGCCACCGGTGATGACGGCGATCAAGTCGATGACCGGCCATACGCTCGGCGGGTCCGGGTTGTTGAGTCTGATCGTCGCGGCCGTCGCCATGCGCCGCGGATCGGTGCCGCCGATTCTGGGTCTCACCGATCCGATCGCCGAGGCGGGCGAGCTGCACCTGGCTCGCGACGTCGTGCGGGCGGACCTGGCCGTGGCGCAGATCGACGCGTTCGGTTTCGGTGGCATCAATGCGGTCGCCGTCATCGGGAAGGGGACACGGTGACGGGCCGGGCGACGGTGGTCACCGGCGTCGGCCTAGCCGGCCCGGGCCTGCGGGCCGCTGCCGATCTGCTGTCGACAGCTCCGGTCGAGCCGGGAGTCGGGCCGTCACCCGATCTCACGGGACGGCACATGCGACACAAGGACCGTGCGTCGCGACTGGCACTGTGCGCGGTCGAGCAGGCGCTCGCCGACGCCGGCCTGGCCACCGACTCGACCGGTCGCGAGCACTCGACGACAGCCACCGTCGTCAGCTCGAACTTCGGCAATCTCGACAGCGTCTGCGAGTTCACCGACCGGATCGCCGAGCAATCCACGGCCGCGCTCAGTCCGCTGGGTCTGCCGCACGTGTCGTCCAACGCCATCGCGGGGTGGATCGCGATCCGGCACGGGCTGCGCGGACCGAACATCACCCTGTGCAGCGGGCGGACCAGCGGGTTGGACGCGCTGTTGTGGGCCGCCACGCTCATCGGGGCCGGCCGGGCCGACGCTGCGATCGTCGTCGGTGTCGAACCGGACACCGGACCGGTGCGCAGCTTGCTCGGACCCGGTCGGCGGGTGTTCGACGGAGCCGCGGCGGTGATCCTGGAGTCGGATGCGCACGCGGCGAATCGACAGGCAATCGTCCGGGCACTGATCGGCGCTGATTGCCACAGCGACAGTGTGGACCAGGTGATCGACGCGATCCGCACGGTGGCCCGACCGCCGCGATTGTGGCTCACACCGGCGGATGTGTCGACGGAGTTCGGCTCGTCGATCCGCATCCTGGATCTGACCCGACGGCTCGGAGAGTGCTCGGGTGCGCTCGGAGTGCTCCAGTGCGTGGCGGCGGTGGCGCAGTTGGACGGCGGCGACCGGAACCCGGTGTACGCCACCTGTGGCGGTCAGCACGGCGGCGAGGCCGTGACCGTACACCTGCGCGCACCGCACGCCGCATCCGCCTCGGTCGCGCGCAGCATCGGAAACAGCGAACTCGACCCGGAGGAACGATGACAAGGAATATTCCCGAGCGGGTGGACCCGGAGGACCTACGGCAATTGGTGGCGCGCGTCCTGGAAGTGCCTGCGGCCGAAATCAGTGACCACACAAACTTCACCGACGAATGGAACGTCGACTCGCTGCTCGAACTCGAGCTCGCGACCCGTATCGAGCAGCGCTACCGGATAACAATTCCAGACACCGAGGTCGCTTCGCTGACATCGCTGGCGAATGTCCGCGAACTCGTCGACCGCATGCTCGGCGCGGACCCGAATACCTGATCTTGGAGGACCACGTGACCACCCCGGAATCCGTCCGACTGACAAGCGCCGTCGATCCCGCGACCGCGGTCTCGCGGCTGGCCTGCTCCGGCCATTTCAGTGACTACATCGTCTATGAGCGGCCCGGCCGATGGGTGTTCGCAGCCGCCCCGCTCGGCCGGGTCGAACTGGACACCGACGAGCTGCGGGTGAGCACCTCGGCAGGGTCTGCTCGCGAACGCTGGACCGGCAGACCTGTGGACGCGCTGGAGCGGGCGCTCGACTCGCTGCGGGTGACCTGCGGCCCGGGAGCCTCGGGTACCGCCTATGGCTGGATCGCCTTCGAGTTCTGTGCCGATGCGCTCGGCGCGCAACGGCACCTCACCGAGAGAGCCGATTTGGCGCACGTGATCATTCCGCGAATCGAGGTGACAGTCACCGAATCGGGGGTCGGCGTCGATGGCGCGACCGCTGCCGAAGTCGAGGTGATCGAGCAACTGCTCCTGTCACCGGCCGAGCCACTGCCGACACCGCATCCGGTCGACGTGCGCGCCGATACCTGCGGCTACCGTGCACGTGTGGCGGCGGCCGTCGCGGAGATCGCTGCGGGTGACTATCAGAAGGTGATCCTGTCTCGCCGGGTCGAGTTGCCCTTCCGGGTCGACCTGCCTGCCAGTTACCGTCTGGGCCGGGCACACAACACACCGGCCCGGTCGTTCCTGCTGCGGCTCGGTGGTCTGGCCGCAGCGGGATTCAGCCCGGAGCTGGTGGTGTCGGTCGACGACGAGGGTGTCGTCACCACCGAACCGCTGGCGGGCACCCGGGCGCTGGGGCAGGGCGTCGCGGCAGATCTGGCCGCCCGCAATGACCTGGAATCGGACCCGAAGGAGATCGTGGAACACGCCGTCTCGGTGAAGACATCGTTCGCCGAGATCGCTTCCATCGCCGAACCGGGTACCACGACGGTGGCCGACTTCATGGCGGTTCGCGAGCGCGGCAGCGTCCAGCATCTGGCCTCCACGGTGCGCGGCAGGCTCGCCCGGCACCGGACCCGGTGGGATGCGCTGGACGCGTTGTTCCCGGCGGTCACCGCGTCCGGCATCCCCAAACGGGCGGCTGTCGACGCCGTGTTCCGCCATGACGCCGCCCGCGGACTGTATTCCGGTGCGGTGGTGACACTTTCGGAAAGCGGCTCACTGGAGGCGGCCCTGGTGTTGCGGGCGGTGTACCAGGACGCGGACGCGGCGTGGGTGCGAGCAGGCGCCGGCATCGTTGCTCAGTCGCGGCCGGACCGGGAATTCGAGGAAACCTGTGAGAAGTTGGGCAGCGTCGCCCCGTATCTGGTGCCCGCGATCTCCCATGGACCTGGGTCGACTCCGCGATCACCGATGGTGACGGGCAGGCGATCGCACCGCTCCTAGCGTCAGGAATCATCGATTTCGCATCGGCACTGCCGGGTATAGCGGCGAAGTTGCGTCGCCCACGCATGCCTGATTAGTCTCAGGCATGCTCGGCTGGATTCACCCGTGATCGCGCCTCCCTCGATGCCACCACGCGACGCCGAGCGGCTTCGGCGGGCTACCGGCCCTGCTCGTTTTCGGTCGCTGCCCCGCTGTCGAGGCTGACCGTGGATGTGCACGTAACCCTCACCGGCCGAGGAGATCTCGGCGGGCAGATATACCGGCAGATCAAGGCCGCCGTGCTGGACGGGCGGCTGATCCCGGGTCGGCGGTTGCCGCCTTCCCGGGAACTGGCGCGGAGGCTGGCGGTGTCGCGCAATACCGTGACCGGTGCCTACGACCGACTGGTCGCCGAGGGGCTCGCCGAGAGCCGGGTCGGCGCAGGCATTTTCGTACGCGCGACGGTCGCGCGGCAGCGGCATCACCCGGCGGACGCGACATCGGCTGCGGTGGTCCACCCGCAGCCGTTGTGGGCGGATATCAGGGTGCCCGCGCCCGGCTTCTTCACCGACACACCGCCGTACGACCTACGGCCGGGCATTCCGGACGTGCGGTTGTTTCCGTACGAGGCATGGCGGCGGTTGACCTCGCAGGCGTTCCGGAGGTCGTCGATCGGCACCGGAATGCCCATCGACCCGGCGGGTCTCCCCGCGCTACGGGCGGCCATCGCCCGCCACATCGGGGTCTCGCGGGCAGTTCAGGTGACCGCGGACGAGATCATCATCACGCAGGGCATCCAGCAGGCGCTGGACCTGGTGGGACGGGTGCTGCTACGGCCGGGCGACCGTGTGGTCATCGAAAACCCGTGCTATCCACTTGTGCGGGAACTGTTTCGCAGCCTCGGGGCAGACGTCGTGGGAGTCGACGTGGACTCGGAGGGCTTGCGGGTCGATCTGCTTCCCGATCGCACGCGGATCGTGTGTGTCACCCCATCGCATCAGTTCCCGCTCGGCGTGCCGATGTCGAGCCGGCGCAGGCGGGCGCTGCTGGACTGGGCGAGTAGTCGCGACGTAGTGGTGATCGAGGACGATTACGACACCGAGTTCCGCTATGGTGGTCGTCCGCTCGAGACGCTGCACAGCATCGACACCGCAGGCCGGGTTATCTACGTGGGAACGTTCTCCAAGGTCATGCTTCCGGTGCTCCGGATCGGTTTCGTCGCCGCTCCCGCGCCGCTGTTCGCGGCACTGCGCGCCGCGAAGTACGTGACCGACTGGCATTCGCCGCAGCCTGCTCAGGTCGCTCTTCTCGGCTTCATCGAAGAAGGCATGCTGGCCAAACACATCCGGCGGATGCGCCGGGAGTACCAGGCCCGCCATGAGCGGATAGTCGAACTGTTGAGCACACGCTTCGCCGACTTGCTGACCGTTATTCCGTCGGCGGTGGGCCTACACGTATCGGCGTGGACCCAGCCCGGCGTCGACGCGGCTGCCGTCGCCGCCCGCGCGCGAACGGACGGCGTCGGCATCTTTCCGATATCCCGGTATCGCATGAGCGACGGTCCCGACGGCCTCATCGTCGGATACGGGGCCATCGCCACAACCGACGTCGACCACGCGCTCGACTTGCTGCGCACCGCGCTGGAGAGGAACAGGCAACCGCGCAGCGAAACCGGGACTGCCACGTGTAGCGGCGATTTCACGGTGGGCTGCGGCCGCGCGGGCAACTGATGTGCAGAGCGCGGGGGTATCCACACGCCGCAGGTTGGCCCAGCGCAGTTCGACGATATTGGCTCTTTGTCGCGGAGCCGGCCGCCGATAGCGTTCAACCCCAAACCTCAACGGGCAGAAGGCACTTCTGTCCAAGCTTTCGGCGGAAGCAGACTGTGAAGATCATCGAGGCGCCTGAAATAGGTCCGACGCCCGCCCTCGACGAGGCGTGGACCTTCTATCGTGAAACGTTCACCGAGATCAATGCAATGGCGGCGCAGCGCCATCTCATGCGCCGTGACGAGTTCATCGACGTCATGGGTGATGAGCGGATCGTCAAGTACCTACTGACCGACGATGACAACACCATCGTCGGGCTCGGTGTGTCGACGAACGACTTGGAGGCGTGGCCGCTGATCTCGCCCGCCTATTTCCGACGGATCTATCCGGCGCACTTTGCGGCCCGCACGCTGTGGTACATCGGTTTCATCGGTGTCCGGCCCGACCTGCGCGGCGGCTTCGCAGCCATGCTGGAGGCCATGTCCGCCCCGCAGCGCGACGCCGGTGGCATCGCGCTCATGGACTACTGCGCGTTCAATGTCGACGAGAAGGCCGTGCTCGCGTCCTCGCTGCGAATTCTGGGGCGCTACAGCGAGCCGAGGTTGCGGACACTCGACACACAGACATTCGTCGCTTATGAATTCGGGGAGCGTTGATGGCGCGCCGATGGCGGCACGACAGCGCCGGCCCGATGACCTTCGGGATGGAACTGATCCTGGACCTGGGTGGCTGCGCCCCGGAGGGGATCAGCGACGCCGAGGTCATCAGGGGGTACGCTCGAGAATTGGTCAAGCTGATCGAGATGAAGCCCTTCGGCGAGCCGATAATCGAGCACTTCGGCCACGACGATCCGGTCACCTCCGGCTACACCTTGGTGCAGTTGATCGAGACCTCCAGCATCGTAGGGCATTTCAGCGAGAAACTCGGGCGCGCCTATCTGAACATCTTCTCCTGCCGCCGCTTCGACTCCGAACTCGCGCTGCGGTTCAGCGCGGACTGGTTCGGCTCGGACGAGATTCGGCAAACTCTCATCATCCGGTAGTGCGGGGCGGAAGACGCACGTCAATTGTTGTACCGGCCGGCGAATACGTCTCCGGGAATGCTGGTCGCATGTGCAACGAGGTGCCGAGAACCCACTGTGTGACGTGGTGACGCGCCGTCGCGCGCACGCCGCTGCGGCTCGTCACCGCAGGTCGGCGCGCACGCCGCGCGGTCAGCGCACGCCGCGGCGGCGGTCGGCGAGACGGCGCATCTCCTCGGCGGCCGCCCGCATCTCGGGGGTGATCTTGAAGTGGCCGCCCCATTCGTTCAGGTCGTCCGGCCCGTATTCGGGGGCGGGCAGGATCTGACGCAGGAGCTTGTCCGGCAGGCCGCGGCGCTGCCATTCGCGCGGATAGCCGAGCGAGACCTCTTCGAACCGGACACCGTCGTAGAAGGTGGTGCGCGGGATGTGCAGGTGGCCGTAGACCGAGCACACCACGTTGTAGCGGGTGTGCCAGTCGGCGGTGTCCTCGGTCCCGCACCACAGCGAGAACTCCGGATAGAACAGCATCCGGGTGGGTTCGCGCAGCATCGGGAAATGGTTGATCAGCACCACCGCGGTATCGGGTTCCAGCGCGTCGAGCCGGCGCCTGCTGTACTGGACGCGAGCCCGGCACCAAGCGTCGCGCGTCAGGTAGGGGTCGCTGGCCAGCAGGAATTCGTCGGTGGCGACCACATTGCGGTCCCGGGCGATGGCCAGCGCCTCGGCCTTGGTGTACGCCCCCTCGGGCATCCACGAATAGTCGTAGAGGATGAACAGCGGCGCGATCGTCACCCGCCCGCCGTACTGTTCGGCGCCCGCACCCTCCCAGACCGGGAATTCGTCCTCCGGGGTCACCACATCGAGGTCGCGGCACAGCGCGACCAGGTAGTCGTAGCGGGGGGCGCCCTTGATCTGCACGGGATCCTTGGTGGTGGTCCACAATTCGTGATTGCCCGGGACCCAGATCACCTTGGCGAAGCGTTCCCGCAGGGTGCGTAGCGCCCAGCGGATGTCGTCGGTCTTCTCCCCCACGTCGCCGGCGACGATCAGCCAGTCCTCGGGCGAATCCGCGCGGATCTGCTCGACCACCGGTTTGTTCCCCTGATGACCGACATGGATATCGCTCACCGCCATCAACTTAGGAATCACAGTTCCACCATCCCATGATCATCGTGATGCGAGCACACCCGACCCTCGCGTGCGGACATACCCGGCGCCGCGTATTTCGCACACCGTCCGCGGTGCGCACGTCGGCGGCCGGGCACCGACACGCTTCCGGATAGGGCGTCGTGGTGTTCGGTCATACCGACCGCGGGATCTCACTGCCGACTCGAGCCCAGCGTCCCGACAGCGCCCGCCAGCTCACCGCGATCAGGCGCAGCAGGATGAAGGCACTCAGCCCGGACCAGATCCCCGCGATACCCCAGTCGAAGCTCAGCGACAGCCAGATCGCGGGCAGGAATCCCAGCAGCGCCGCGGCCATCGTGGTGGTGCGCAGATACGAGGCGTCGCCCGCGCCCAGCAGCACGCCGTCGAGGGCGAAGACCACCCCGGCGGCGGGAATGAGGGGCACGAAGAACCACCAGATCACATGCACGCGGTCCAGGACCGCCGGATCGTCGGTGAAAACCTGGGGGACGACGGCGTATCCGGCGGCGAAGATCACGGCGAGCACCACCGCGAACAGGGTGGACCACACCGTGATCCGGCGGGCCAGCACGCGCGCGCCGGATGCGTCGCCGGAGCCCAGCGCCGCACCGGTGAGGGTCTGCGCCGCGATGGCCAGCGAATCTAGGGTCAGGGCAAGGAAATTCCACAGCTGCAGCACGAGTTGGTGCGCCGCCACCGAGGCGGCGCCGAACCGGGCGGCGACCGCACCGGCGGAAACGAAACAGGCCTGGAACGCCAGACTCCGGACGATCAGATCCCGGCCGAGCACCAACTGCGCCCGCATGACTCGCGGATGGGGCCGCAGCGGCACCCGCCGGCGCACCAGCGCGGCCACGAACAGCCCGGCCGAGACGACCTGCCCGGCCACATTGGCCACGGCCGATCCGGCCAGTTCCATCCGGGGCGCCCCCAGCAGGCCGTGCACCAGCAGCGGGCACAACAGTGCCGAAACAACCAGTCCCGCAATCACATACACCAGCGGACGCCGCGTCTGCTGCACCCCGCGCAACCAGCCGTTACCGGCCATGGTGAGCAGGATCAACGGGACTCCGAACAGCGCGATCCGCAACCAGCGCAACGCCTCGTCCGCGATATCGGCGCCGCCCGCGATCACATCCACGACGGGTCGTGCGAACACCTGCAGCACAACGACGATCGCCAGTCCGGCGGCCATCGCGAGCCAACTCGCCTGCACCCCTTCGGCAACCGCGCCTCGTTCGTCACCGGCGCCGTGGCGGCGCGCGGAGCGAGCGGTGGTCCCGTAACTCAGGAACGTCAGCTGCGTGCTGACCTGACCGAGTATCAGGCCACCCACGGCGAGTCCCGCGAGCGCCAGCGCTCCCAGCCGGCCGACCACCGCCATATCGAAGAGAAGGTAGATCGGTTCGGCGACAAGCACTCCCAGCGTGGGGATCGCGATGCCGAGGATGCGCCGCGGACCCGCATCGTGGCGCGCGGCACCGGCAACGGCCGTGACACCGTCTTCGGGATGTGTCTCGACCATGCCGTCAGGCCCGGCCCCGGAGACCGCGGCGAACGTCCGCGTAGACCGCTACCGGCCACCCGCCGCGTCCCATGCTCAGCTCTCCCGGCCGGGGGCCAATTCCGCGAGCAGATCGGCAACCACGTCTTCGGACGTCCCGTATGTCGTATAGCCGGCGGCGTAGCGGTGGCCACCACCGCCCAGACCGGTCGCGACTCGGGCGACGTCGACGGCATCGCCGGTGCCTACACCGCTGTCGCGCGAGCGCAGCGATACCGTCCAGCAGCCGGCGTCGGTGCGGGACTGTTTGAATACCGCCGCCACATCCGCCTCGGCGGTGGTGCGGACGACGTCGATGACGCTTTCCACCTCTTCCGACCGCAATCCGTAGGAGTCGTCGCTGCGGACGAAGGCGTAGACCAGTCCGGCGCCGCCGGCCGCCCGCGGTTCCAGTCGCGCCGATCCGAGCACCCGCGACAACATCGGCAACCAGCCGAAGGGATGGGTGTCCATCAGCGTGCGAGTGATTCCCGCGCCGTCGATTCCGGTGGCCAGCAAACGATCGGCTAGCAAATGGGTGCCCGGACCGCCCCAGCGGAAGCACCCGGTATCGGTGACCAGACCGGCGAACAGGCAGTGCGCGATGTCCCGGTCGATCTCCTCACCCCAGGCGTCGAACAGCCGCGCCAGCACACTGGTGGTGGACTCCGCGGTCTCGTCGATCAGGTTCACATCACCGAAGCGGGTGTTGGAGCGATGGTGGTCGATCACCACAGTGGTTGCGGCGCCGTCGATTCGGTCCGCGAGCGCACCCAGGCGCCCGACGCTGCCGCAGTCGACGGTGACCAGCAGGTCCACTCGCTCCGCCACCTGTGCGGGGGGTACCAGAAACTCCACGCCGGGCAGCGAGCGCATCGATGCCGGGAGTTCGGCCGGCTCGGCGAAGGACACCTGCACCGGCACACCGCGCCGATGCAGCACCTGCGCCAGTGCCAGTCCACTGCCGACGGTATCGGCGTCCGGCTGCACATGACACAGCACGGTCACCGATCGCGCGGCCGCCAATACCTCGACGGCCGCGGCCGGATCCGCCGACGACGTCACAGCTGTCATTTCCAAGCTCGATTCTCCGGCGCTCGACTCACCGGCGACAGAACCGGGGAACCGCCTCGCGAGCCCCGCCCGTCCACCGCGTCGACCGCCGTCGCGGTCAGTCTTCCTCGTCGGGGTCGGGTTTGTAGGGATCGGCGTCGCCGGCGTGGGTGGCGTTGGCCGCGACCTGTGCCACCTTCTCGTCGGCCGCACGGGCCTTCGCCAGCAGCTGTTCCATCTCGCGCGCCGCATCCGGCACCGTGTCGAGGACGAAACTCAGCGACGGCGTGAACTTGATCCCGGTGGCCGCGCCCACCTTGGACCGCAGCACACCCTTGGCCTTCTCCAGTCCGGCCGCGGCGCCCGCGAAATCCGGTTCGGCGGCGAGGGTTTCACCCATCACCGTGTAATAGACGGTCGCCTCCCGCAGATCACCGGTCACCTTGGCATCGGTGACGGTGACGAAACGCAGCCGCGGATCCTTGATCTCGTATTCGATCGCCGTCCCGACGATCGAGACGATCCGCTTCGCGAGTCGGCGTGCCCTGGCCTGATCCACCATGGCGGGCCCTCCTCACTTGTCATTCAGTCTTCGGGTCCGAAGATGCGGCGGCGTACTGCCAGCAACTGTAACTCCGGACGGGCCGCCACGTGGCGTTCACACTTGTCCAGCACCGCTGTGAGATGTCCCATCTCGGCGCTGACCAGTGCGACGCCCAACTGTGAACGGCGGTATTGATCGTGATCTCCGCCCTCGACCGCGCTGACGCCGAAGCGCTGCAGTTCGGCCAGTATCGGGCGGATCACCGACCGCTTTTCCTTCAACGAGTGCACATCGCCGAGCAGGATGTCGAACTCCAGCGCACCGACGAACAACGGCTCACCTCTTCACGTGTCGCGACACAGCGCCCGGCGAAGCGAACGTCACGTCCGGTCAATGCCTGCACCGAACGTGACGTTCGTTCACTGTGGACGACTCAGTCGCGCGGCTTCTCCCGAAGCTCGTAGGCCTCGATGATGTCGCCTTCCTTGATGTCGTTGTAGCCCAACGTCATACCGCATTCGAAGCCCTCGCGGACCTCGGTGGCGTCGTCCTTCTCCCGGCGCAGCGATTGGATCGTCGTATCGGCGATCACCACGCTGTCGCGCAGCAGACGGGCCTTGGCGTTGCGCTTGACCGTCCCGGAGGTGATCATGCAGCCGGCGATGTTGCCGAACTTCGAGGAGCGGAACACCGCGCGGATCTCGGCGCGACCCAGTTCGGCCTCTTCGTAGATCGGCTTGAGCATGCCCTTGAGGGCCTTCTCGATCTCGTCGATGGCCTGGTAGATCACCGAGTAGTAGCGGATGTCCACACCCTCGCGGTTGGCGAGTTCGGTGGCCTTGCCCTCGGCCCGGACGTTGAACCCGATGATGATCGCGTTCGACGCCGAGGCCAGGTTGACGTTGGTCTCGGTGACACCACCGACACCGCGGTCGATGACCCGCAGCCGGACCTCGTCGCTGATCTCGATGCCGAGCAGCGCCTCTTCCAGGGCCTCGACCGTACCGGAGTTGTCGCCCTTGAGGATCAGGTTGAGCTCCGAGGTCTCCTTCAGAGCGGCATCCAGATCTTCCAGGCTGATCCGCTTGCGGCTGCGCGCGGCCAGAGCGTTGCGCTTGCGCGCATTGCGCCGGTCGGCGATCTGGCGGGCGATGCGGTCCTCCTCGACGACGAGCAGGTTGTCGCCCGCGCCCGGCACCGAGGTGAAACCGATGACCTGCACCGGACGCGACGGCAGCGCCGCGTCCACGTCCTCGCCGTGTTCGTCGACCATGCGGCGGACGCGGCCGTAGGCGTCACCCGCCACGATCGAGTCGCCGACGCGCAAGGTACCGCGCTGCACCAGCACGGTGGCCACCGGACCACGGCCGCGGTCCAGATGCGCCTCGATGGCGACACCCTGGGCGTCCATATCCGGGTTGGCCCGCAGGTCCAGTGCGGCGTCCGCGGTCAGCACCACGGCCTCGAGCAGGGCTTCGATATTGGTGCCCTGACGCGCCGAGATGTTGACGAACATGGTGTCGCCGCCGTACTCCTCGGCCACCAGGTTGTATTCGGTGAGCTGCTGGCGGACCTTCTCCGGGTTCGCGCCTTCCTTGTCGATCTTGTTGACCGCCACCACGATCGGCACATCCGCGGCCTGCGCGTGGTTGATGGCCTCCACCGTCTGCGGCATGACGCCGTCGTCGGCGGCGACCACCAGGATCGCGATGTCGGTGGCCTTGGCACCACGGGCACGCATGGCGGTGAACGCCTCGTGACCCGGGGTGTCGATGAAGGTGATCAGGCGCTCTTCGTCGTTGACGTTGGTGAGGACCTGGTAGGCGCCGATGTGCTGGGTGATACCGCCGGCCTCGCCCTCGCGGACGTTGGTCTTGCGGATCGTATCCAGCAGTCGGGTCTTACCGTGGTCGACGTGACCCATGACGGTCACGACCGGCGGGCGGACCTGCAGGTCGCCTTCGTCGCCCTCGTCCTCGCCGTAGCTGAGGTCGAAGCTCTCCAGCAGCTCGCGGTCCTCGTCCTCGGGCGAGACCACGTGCACGACGTAGTTCATCTCGCCGCCGAGCAGCTCGAAGATCTCGTCGTTGACCGACTGGGTCGCGGTGACCATCTCACCGAGGTTGAACAGCACCTGCACCAGCGAGGCCGGGTTGGCGTTGATCTTCTCGGCGAAGTCCGACAGCGACGCGCCGCGGGCGAGACGGATGATCTCGCCGTTGCCGCGCGGCAGCCGCACGCCACCGACCGACGGTGCCTGCATGTTCTCGTATTCGGCGCGTTTCGCCCGCTTCGACTTGCGGCCCTTGCGGGGGGCGCCACCGGGACGGCCGAAGGCACCCGCGGCACCGCCGCGACCGCCGCCACCACCCGGACGGCCACCGCCGCCACCGGGACGACCGCGGAAACCACCGGCCACGGGCGCACCCGCGCCACCGCCGCCACCGGCACCGCCGCCACCGCGGTAGTTACCGCCGCCGCCACCGCCGGGACGACCGCCACCGCCACCCGGCGCACCGCCGGGACGACCCGGACGACCCGCCGACGGGCCCGGACGGGCCGCACGAGCGGGCATCGCACCCGGATTCGGCCGGGGCGGCATCGAGCCGGGAGACGGACGCGGGCCACCGGGACGGGGACCGCCCTGGCCTGCGGCCGGACGCGGCGCACCCTGACCCGGGCCCGGACGCGGGCCACCCTGGCCGGGGCGCGGACCGCCCTGACCCGGACGCGGCGCACCCTGACCGGGCCCCGGACGCGGGCCGGGAGCCGGACGCGGCGCCGGGCGCTCGGGCGCCGAGGAGAACGGATTGTTGCCCACCCGCGGGGTCTTCGGACCGGGCTTGGGACCGGGCGTCGCCGGACGCGGCGCACCCTGCTGCCCACCCGGTGTGCGCGGCTGACCGGGACGCGGCGCGCCCTGGGCCGGACGGGCACCGGGCTGCTGCGCCGGAGCCGACGGGGCGGACGCCGACGGCGCCGCACCGGCGGAGGCCGCAGGAGCGGCCGGCTTCGGACCGGGCCTGACGGCCGGACCGGGCTTCACCGCATCGGGACGCGCTGCCGCCGCGGGGGTTTCGGCCACCGGGGCCGAATCGGCCTGCGCCGCAGCCGGAGCCGGACGGGGGCCGGGACGCGGACCCGGGGTCGCGCCACCGGCCGGCTTGGCGGCCGGACGTGCCTGGGCGGGACCGGGTTTCGCGGAGGATTTCGCGGAGCCGTTGGACGGGGCGGACTTCGCCGCGAACGACTCCCGCAGCCGACGCGCGACGGGTGCCTCCACCGTCGACGACGCCGACTTCACGAACTCGCCCTGCTCCTTGAGCGTTGCGAGTAGTTCTTTGCTCGTGACACCGAGTTCTTTAGCCAACTCGTGCACGCGGGCCTTGCCTGCCACTGCTCTCCTCACTGAGAGGTCGAGCGCGACAGTCTCTTGCTCCCCGTTCAGGGGTCAGGACGCCCGCACGACCTCGGGTTATCTTCGATGGCCGTTCATCGTTGGTACTTCACGGTGTGCTCATGAGTGCTCGTGCCTGTTCTCGACGTAGTGCTCCAGGGCTGAGATATCCAGTTTTCCGGACACTCGTAGCGCTCTGCCGAACGCT
Source organism: Nocardia sp. 852002-20019_SCH5090214 (assembly GCF_001665865.1). Lineage (NCBI taxonomy): Bacteria > Bacillati > Actinomycetota > Actinomycetes > Mycobacteriales > Nocardiaceae > Nocardia > Nocardia sp. 852002-20019_SCH5090214. The sequence continues at coordinate 70,956 of NZ_LZMK01000123.1, forward strand.
CGGCGCCGCTCTGCCATGCTCAGACAAGCCGAAACGGGGTGCAACCAGGCACCCCTCCCGGGAAGTCTGCGCCGCGGATCGGGAACGATCGCGACGACGGCGTCCCTGTCGGGAGCGCTGCCGGGCGATTGCGCCACGACCCGCAACAGATCGGCGGCCAGCTCGCGTTTCCGGCATCCGACACAGGTCCGGACCGGGCCGGGAGTTCGGGTTTTCACCCGAGCACCGACCTGGGCGGAAAGTGCGGATACCGAAGACTCGCGCTGAGCCTGTGTCCACTGTACCGCTGCCATGTCCCGATCTCCGCATCCAGCCCCTCGTTGACCCCCGCACTCGCACTGCCGTCTCGCTGCGGCCTACCCGTGCTGGGCGTGCGGCCGCTGCGATCCGGCCACGTCGGGGGCGGCGTCGGAGCGGATATCGATGCGCCAACCGGTCAATCGCGCGGCCAACCGGGCGTTCTGACCTTCCTTGCCGATCGCCAGCGACAGCTGGAAATCGGGGACCACGACCCGGGCGGCACGAGCCTCCGGATCGACGATCGTGACCGAGACAACCTTCGACGGGCTCAGTGCATTCCCGACGAAGGCGGCCGGATCCTCGGCCCAGTCGATGATGTCGATCTTCTCGCCCGCCAGCTCGCTCATCACGTTGCGCACCCGCTGGCCCATCGGGCCGATGCACGCGCCCTTGGCGTTCACCCCGGGCACCGTGGAGCGCACCGCGATCTTGGAGCGGTGGCCGGCCTCGCGGGCTACGGCGACGATCTCCACAGAACCGTCGGCGATCTCGGGCACCTCGAGCGCGAACAGCCGGCGCACCAGATTCGGGTGGGTGCGCGAGAGCGTGATCTGCGGGCCGCGCGCGCCCCGGGAGACGCCGTAGACGTAGCACTTGATGCGATCGCCGTGCTCGTAGGTCTCGCCGGGTACCTGCTCGGCCGGGGGGATCAGGCCCTCGGCGCCGCTGGCCTCGCTGCCGATGCGCACCACGACCGTGCCGCGGGCGTTCATCCGGGCATCGCGCTGGACGACGCCGCCGACGATATCGCCCTCGTGCGTCGAGAACTCACCGAAGGATTTCTCGTTCTCGGCGTCGCGCAGGCGCTGCAGCACTACCTGGCGGGCGGTGGTGGCGGCGATGCGGCCGAAGCCCTCCGGGGTGTCGTCCCATTCGGAGACGACATTGCCGTCGGCATCGGTCTCGGTGGCCATCACCCGCACCACGCCGGTCTTCTGATTGATGTCGATGCGTGCGTTGGGCTCGTGGCCCTCGGTGTGCCGATAGGCGGTCAGCAGAGCCGACTCGATCGCGGAGAGCACTGTCTCCATCGAGATTCCCTTATCGGCGACGATCGCACGCAGGGCTTCGATTTCGATGTTCATTCCACGATCCCTTCGGTCGGCGCAACTTCTGTGTGTTCTCCCCGGGCGGCGTGTTCTCCCCCGGCGGCGGATGCGGCCGGATCGACTGCCTGATCGGTGGCGCCCGGTTCCGGGCGGCCCGCGGCCACGCCCCCGGCCAGTTCCATTTCCGCCGCACCGGGTGGGGAGAACTCCACCTGGACGACCGCGGATTCGATATCCGCCAATGCCACGCTCACCCGGCGGGGCGCGCGCTTACCGCCCAGCACCAGGGCCACGTCGGTGTCGGTGCTCGCGCCGACGCGGGCGTCGAAGGTGGACGCGCCCTCGGGGGCCTGCGCGCCCGGCCGCATCCGCACCCGCACCTTCCGGCCGCGAGCCCGTCGCCAGTGGCGCGGGGCGGTCAGCGGGCGGTCGACACCCGGAGTGGTGACTTCCAGCAGATAGGGGGTTTCGCCGAGATCGGCGGCGTCGTCGAGCACTTCCGAGATCTCGGAACTGACTTCCGCGATCGTGTCCAGATCGACGGTCTCGTCGCCGTCTACGGTCACCGTCACCCGCGCCTGCGGCCCGCCCGCGGCCGTGATGTGCACGCCCTCGAGGTCGAGCCCTCGGCGTTCGACGAGCCCAGCAACGAGCTGGCTCACCCTTTCCTCGGTCGGCATCGGCATATGGGGCGGCTCCTGGTTCAGTTGTGACGCGGTATTGGTCCTGGTACGGCATGGTCGGCGCGCATGTCCCGCGGATTGTTCCGCCGGAGGTCTAGCGTAACGCGCTGCAAGAGTGTAAAGGACCAGCCAACCCGGTCGAGTCGGCCCGGGGCAGGTTCTGCTGCGCGCCCACGGTCCGCCGGACGGTCTCGGGTGCGCCGGAACGGAGCGGCCGCCGGGCCCCAGCGCTTCCGTCCGGAAGCATCCCTCGGCGGGTCCGCCGGCGACACGCGGGCGTGCACCGCCGGCGGCACCCGGGCTCAGCAGGGCGGACGGACGACCGTCCCGGCCGCGAACGAGCGCGAGTGAGGCATGTCGGCGGGCTGGGCGCGAGGGCGCGTGATGATCACTGGCACGATGTAGGCGTGCCCAGCCGTCTCGATGTGATTCCGGTGCCGCCGGATCGGACCGTTCCCCCACGCCTCGACCGCCGCTCGCTGTTGCGCTCGGCCGGAGGTGGCGTGGTCGCGCTCGTCGCCGTGAGTGCGGTCGCGGCCTGTTCGGACGACAAGCCGTCGGTACCGGATGTGCTTGTGTCGCAGGAGGAATCGGCGCGTACGGACGCCGTGTGGGCGAAGGCGGCCATCGCCGCCGCACCGGAGCACACCGCCGCGCTGACCGTCGTCGCCGCCCAGCGCGCCCAGCACGCCGACGCGCTGCGCACCGAAATCGACCGCGCGGTAGGCGTATACGGCGACGGCACCAAGCCGAAATCCGCGACTCCCCCCGTCGCCGAACCGCCCGCCCCCACCCCACCGCCGAGCGTCGCCGCGCTGCGGGCCCGGCTGACGGACTCCCAGCACTCCGCGGCCGAGCTGGCCGCGACCCTGTCCGGATATCGGGCCGGACTGCTCGCCTCGATCAGTGCCTGCTGCGGCGCCCACGTGGCGGTGGTGCCGGCGTGAGCGGTCAGGCGCGCAGGCGGCAGCGCAGCGTCACCACGCAGCGCCCCGCACACGCCGGAAAGGACACAGCGTGAGTACCGATCAGCAGGCGCTGCTCGACGCACTGAACGCCGAATACACCGCGGTCTACGCCTACGGCCTCATCGCGGCCTACGCCTCCCCGGAGCGCGCGAAGGTCGTCGCCGAGTTCACCGCGGCCCACCGTGCCCGCCGCGACGCCACCGTCGACGCACTGAAGGCGGCCGGTGCGAGTGTTCCGGCGCCCGCCGCCGCCTACACCCCGCCGTTTCCGGTCGACGATCCCATCCCGGCGGCCAAACTCGCCGTCACCGTGGAGACCGACGCGGCGGTGGCCTGGCGCGCGGTCGTGGAACACTCCACCACCCCGGATCGCCGCCGCATCGGCATCGAGGCCCTCACCGAATGCGCCGTCCGCCTGGCCACCTGGCAGTCGATTCTGGGCGTGAATCCCGCGACCACACCGTTCCCGGGCCAGCCCTGAGCCCGAGCAGCGGCCTGAACACCGGTAGGTCCTGCCTTCCGTTGCCGTAGCGCGAGTCGCCGGCCGGATGCACCCGGTCGCTGCGACCGGGTGCACTCGGACGATCAGCCGCGAATCTTCGCGAGCACGGTATCGACGGCCGCGTCCGCCGGGATGTCCTCGGATTCGCCGGTGAAGCGGTTACGCAGCTCCACCTTGCCGTCGGCCCAGCCCCGGCCGATGACGAGAACCCAAGGCATGCCGAGCAATTCGGCATCCTTGAACTTGACGCCGGGTGAGGCGGTGCGGTCGTCGAACAGGACGTCCACGCCCTGGGCGTCCAGACCGGCGACGACCTCCTCGGCTCCGGTGCGGGCCGCCTCGTCCTTGTTGGCGATGACGACGTGCACATCGAAGGGGGCGACCTCGGCCGGCCAGCGCAGCCCCTTCTCGTCGTGCATCTGCTCCGCGATCACCGCGACCATCCGGGAGACGCCGACCCCGTAGGAACCCTGGACGAGCCGGACCGGTTTGCCGTTCTCACCGAGCACATCCACCTCGAAGGCGTCGGTGTACTTGTAGCCGAGCTGGAAGATGTGCGCGATCTCGATACCGCGCGCCGAGTGCAGCACACCGCGGCCGTCGGGCGAGGGGTCGCCGTCGCGCACCTCGGCGGCCTCGATCGTGCCGTCGGGGGTGAAATCGCGGCCCGCGACGAGTCCCACGACATGTTTGCCGGAGGCGTCGGCGCCGGTGATCCACGACGTGCCGGTCACCACGCGCGGGTCGACGAGATAGCGAACACCGTTGTCCAGCAGCGCCTTCGGGCCGATGTATCCCTTCACCAGGAACGGATTGGCGGCGAAGTCCTCGTCGGTGAGCAATTCCACCTCGGCGGGCTCGAGACTCGCGCCCAGCCGCTTGGCGTCGACCTCGCGGTCACCGGGCACGCCGATGCCGACGATCTCGGATTTGCCGTCGGGGTGGCGCAGCTTCACCATGACGTTCTTGAGCGTGTCGGCGGCGGTCACCGGGCGGCCGTACCGTTCGGCGATACCGGCGTCGTTGGCCCAGTCGACCAGGGACGCGATGGTCGGCGTGCCCGGCGTGTCGTGCACGACGGCGGCCGGCTGCCCCTCGATCGGGATCTCCGGCGGCGCGGGCGTCACCACGGCCTCCACATTGGCCGCGTATCCCGATTCGCGGCAGGTCACGTAGGTGTCCTCGCCGATCGGGCTGCTGGCCAGGAATTCTTCCGAGGCGCTGCCGCCCATCGCGCCGGAGGTGGCGGCGACGATCACGTATTCGATCCCGAGCCGGGCGAACATCCGCTGATATGCCTGGCGGTGTGCGGCATAGCTGGCCTTCAGGCCGTCCTCGTCCAGATCGAAGGAGTACGAGTCCTTCATGACGAATTCGCGTCCGCGCAGAATTCCGGCGCGCGGCCGTTCCTCGTCGCGGTATTTGGTCTGAATCTGGTAGAGCGTGACCGGCAGATCCTTGTAGGAGTTGTATTCACCCTTGACCGTCAGGGCGAACAATTCCTCGTGGGTGGGTCCGAGCAGCATGTCGGCTCCCTTACGGTCCTGCAGGCGGAAAAGGCTGTCGCCGTATTCGGTCCAGCGGTTGGTGGTTTCGTACGGCTCGCGCGGCAGCAGCGCGGGCAGCGAAATCTCCTGGCCGCCGATCGCGTCCATCTCCTGGCGCACCACGTCCTCGATCTTGCGCAGCACCTTCAAACCCAGCGGCAACCACGAATAGACGCCCGGCGCGATCCGGCGCACATATCCGGCGCGGACCAGAAGTTTGTGACTGGGCACCTCGGCGTCGGCGGGATCGTCGCGCAGGGTGCGCAGGAACAGGTGCGAGAGACGGGTGATCACGGATGCACAGACTAGCCGCTGCTGCGTGGATGCCTGCAGGGCATTACCGTATCGGCTCGTGCTGGTGATTCTGCCTCCTTCCGAAACCAAGTCCGACGGCGGAAATCTCGGTCCGCTCGATCTGGATTCCCTATGGTTACCGCAGCTCACCGCGGTGCGGGACAAGCTGATCACCGAGCTGCTCGAATTGTCCGCGAACCCGGAGGCGGCACGGGTGGCATTGGGGCTGGGAAAGGCGACCGGCGCGGGCGCGGAAGGTTTGCAGACCGCGCTCGCCCGCAACGCCACGCTGCGGACCGCCGCGACCGCACCGGCGCTGCGGCGCTACACCGGCGTGCTCTACGACGCGCTCGACGCCGGTTCGCTGACCAAGACGCAGCGCGCTCGCGCCGAGGCGCGGCTCGCGATCGGCTCGGCGCTGTTCGGGATCGTGCGCGCGGGGGATGCGATTCCGGGGTATCGGCTGTCGGGCGGTTCGAAACTGCCGGGCCTGCCGACGCTGGCGTCGTTGTGGAAACCGGTGCTGGCCCCGGCATTGCGGGAGGCGACGGCCGGTCAGCTGGTCGTCGATCTGCGTTCGGGGACCTATCAGCAATTGGGGCGACTGCCCGGCGCGGTGACCGCGACCGTACTGACCGAACGCCCGGACGGCAGCCGCACGGTGGTGAGCCATTTCAACAAGCATCACAAGGGGCTGCTGGCACGGGCCCTGGTGTCGACTCGCGCCGAGCCCGGCGATATCCGCGCACTGGCGCGGATCGCCGAAAAGGCCGGGCTGCGTGTGGAAATCGCGTCGTCGAGCGAACTGCTGGTCCTCACGTGAGTGAATTCTCGGTGACCGCCGACGTAATTCGAGCCGAATAGCGCCTGCCCAGCCACGGGAACAATCGCCGGAAAATACGCCTCCACCAGCGCATTTCATCGTCATCGAGCCGAAACACGGTGGCACGGAACGGGCATTCCGGCTCGCTATCGTAATTTCCGGCGCGGCCGGCCGACCGCTGCCGTTGGGATGCGATTGGGCGAGGAGTTCGGCGTGGGTGACGCCACCGACCGTGAAGAAAAGGCACTGCGTCAGTTGACCGATCGGCTGGTCGGCCATTACGGCAGCAGCCATTCCCCGGAATTGGTAGAGGAAATGGTCGGCCAGGTGCGCCGTCGCTTCGACGGCCACGCCGTCCGCGATTTCGTGCCGATTCTGGTGGAACGCATCGTGCGCCGCGAATTGCAGCACACCCCACCGCAGCCCAAGGCCGACGACCGTTCGCACGAACTCGACTACGCGGATGCGCCGGTTGTTCCGGAGCGGGTGTCGGCGCCCTCGATCGAGGAGGACGCCACCGACGCCGCGCCCACCGAAGTCGCGCCTACCGACACCGCGCCTGCGCCTACCGAAGTCGCGCCTGCGCCCGCCGATGACGTGCCCGCGCCCGCCGATGCGACCTCCACGCCCGCCGACGCCGCGTCTGCCGATGACATGCCCGCGCCCGTCGATCACGTCCCGAGCGCCGTCGCGGAATCGGCGACCGAAACCGTCGCGGAAGACGCCGGTGCCTCGGAACCCGCACCCGGCGAGGCAGATTCGCCACGCCCCGGCGACATCGCACACAGCAGCGACCCCGCCGCCGAATCCCGCGCCGAGTCCTCGCCCGCCGACGCGACCGGCTCCCAGCAGCCCGCGCCGGGTACCGATCGCCCCGCATCCGCCGACAGCGGAGACGCAGACGCCGACCTGCCAGACGCCGACGTCATCGAAGGCAGTACAGGCCAACGCGATTCGCTTCCCGCCGCAGCCGCTGAGGCTGCGCTCGCACCCGGCCACTCCCCCGTCGAACCGACGAAACCGGAGATCGTGGCCGCCACACCGTCCGCGAGTGACGCTGCAGCAGAACCGGAACCGGAGCGCGCGGCCGCGACGAGCCCGGCCTCCAGTGGAGCGCGCACAGCGGGCCTGGTAACCGCATTGCGACAGCCACTGGTCCTGGCCGTAGCCGCCGCGGTGGTCGTCGTAGTCGTCGTGCTCGTTGTGGCCTTCGGCTTTCGCGGCGGCGACAGCGGCTCCCCCGCCCCGGCTCCCGCGCTGATCACCGCGCACGGCGTGGTCGGGTCGGAGAAGATGGGCTTCTTCACCGATCCCCGCGTGGTGGACGCACTGGCGCACAAGGGAATTCGGCTGGAGGTGGACCCGGCCGGATCGCGGCAGATCGCGACGTCGGTGAAGCTGGACGGTGACGACTTCGCCTTTCCGTCGAGCAGCCTGGCCGCCGAACGAATTCAGCGCGAACGCGGGATCACAGCGAAATACACGCCGTTCTCCTCGCCGATGGTGGTCGCCAGTTTCCGGCCGATCGTGGACCTGCTCGCCCGCGCGGGAATCGCCCGTCCGGGGACTGTGCCCGCCTTCGATATGCGGCGGTATCTCGATCTCACGCAGCAGGGCACCCAGTGGGATCAGCTGGAGGCCAACACCTCCTATCCGGTGCGCAAGAACGTGTTGATCTCGACCACCGATCCGCGGACCTCCAATTCGGCGGCGATGTATCTGGCGGTGGCCGCCTACGTCGCCAACGACGACGCGATCGTGCAGGGTCCGGCCGCCGAGAATTTCGTGCTGTCGAAGGTGTCGCGGCTGTTCACCAAACAGGGGTACACCGAGAATTCCAGCGCGGGTCCGTTCGGCGAATACCTCACTGCGGGAATGGGTCCCACGCCCATGGTGTGGGGCTACGAATCGCAATTCGTGGAGGCCGCCGTCGCCGGCAAGCTGCCCGCCGACGCGGTGATGCTGTACCCGTCTCCGACGGTCCTGTCCCGGCACACGCTGGTCCCGCTGACCGCCACCGGCGACCGGGTCGGACAGCTGCTGAGCACCGATCCCGAACTGCAGCGCCTGGCCGCCGAGCACGGCTTCCGTACCGCCGATCCGTCCCAGTTCGGCGCCGTCACCGCCGAACACCACATTCCGGTCGCCCCGGATGTGGTCGACGTCGTCGACACTCCGACCTACGACACCCTGGAACACCTTCTCGACGGGGTCGCGCGCTCCTACAACTGATCGCGCACCGCGCGCCGAGCCGATCGAAAGGCAGGTCGCCGCTTCGCCGGACCGTCGCCCCGCCGTGGTAGTAATGGCCCGTGGCTACCGATGGCGTGGATCCCGACCTGGTCGAACTGGCGACCAAGCTCTTCGAGCTGGCCCGCACGGGCGAAGCCGCGACGCTCGCGGCGTATATCGACGCGGGCGTCCCGGTGAATCTGTGCAACGACAAGGGCGACACCTTGCTGATGCTGGCCGCCTACCACGGGCAGCAGGCGGCCGTGACAGCACTGCTCGAACGCGGCGCGGACCCCGATCGCGCCAACGACCGCGGCCAGACCCCGGCCGCGGGAGCGGTGTTCAAAGGCGAGGACGACATCCTGAAGGCCCTGCTGGCGGCCGGAGCCGATCCGGACGCGGGCACACCGTCGGCTCGGGAATCGGCGACCGTCTTCGGCAGAACCGAAGTACTGGAACTGTTCGATCGCCGCTGAGACGCGCGCGCCGCCACCGAGACGGCTACACCTGCTGCGCTTCCTCCTGCGCGTGCTGGGCTTGGGCGAGTTGCTGCGGCGTGTAGCGCAGAGTCAGCACCAGCAGCCCGATGATCACGGCACCGATCGCGCAGATGAGCAACACGAAGGTGTAACCGCTGGACAGCGCCGCCACCTCGGTGGGCGTCAGATTCGAGGTCCGATCGGTCCGGCCGCCGAGTGAGAGCGTGCGCGAGGCCGCCAGCGGCGTCAGCAGGCCGACCGCGAACGGGGTGCCGAGGGTGAGGATCATCTGGCCGATCGCCGACAGCGGGCCGACCTCGTTCACCGGTACGCCCACCAGCAGGCACAGCGGCCCGACCACGATCACGAAACCGATCGCCATACCGACCACCGCCAGCAGCACCAGCAGCGTCGGCAGATATTCGACGTAGCGATCCAGGGTGGATCCGAAGAACAGGGCCCCGGCCAGCACCGTCGCCGCACCGGCGAGCAGCCACCGCGGCCGGATCATCAACGCGGCCTTGGACGCCACGCCGGTGCCGATGCCGGCGCCGATCGTGAACGGGATCGAGGCCAGACCCGCGACGAGCGGGCTGTAGCCGACGACGTTCTGCAGGAACTGCGCGACGAAATAGGTCATCGCGCCGAGGACGCCGGAGCCCAGCAGCAGGGCGATGAACGTGATCGAGCGGTCACGATCACGGAAGAGGGTGAGCGGCAGCAGCGGATTGACGGCGGACCGTTCGGCCAGCACGAACGCCACCAGCAGCAGCAATCCGGCGATCAGCGCGCCGATGACGTACGGGCTGGTCCAGCCGAGATCGGGGCCCTCGGTCGCGCCGAACACCACACCGACGCAGCCCAGGGTGCCGAGGAAGGCACCGCGCACGTCCAGGGGCAGTCGATGGTGGGCCGAATCGTGCAGCTGGAACGCCGCGCCCAGGATGATCAACAGTCCGATCGGCACGTTGATCAGGAAGATCAGCCGCCAATTCCATTCGGCGAGGGCGCCACCGACGACGAGACCGCCGACCGAACCCACGCCCATCATCGACCCGAAGATGGCGATCGCCTGATTGCGCGGCGGTCCGGGCGCGAAGGTACTGACCACCAGCGCCATCGCCACGGGTGCGGCGATCGCGGCGCCGGTGCCCTGCAGGGCCCGCGCGCCGATCAACATGGCCTCGTTCTGCGCCAGCCCACACAGCAGTGAGGCGAGGGTGAAGAACGAAACACCGAGCAGCAGCATCTTTTTGCGACCGAACGAGTCGCCGAGGCGCCCACCGAGCAGCATCAGCCCGCCGTAGGTGAGGCCGTAGGCGGTCACCGTCCACGCACTGCCCGAACTGGTCAGGCCAAGATGGCGTTGCAGGGCCGGCAGCGCCAGGATCACGACCGTGCCGTCCAGCACGACCATCAACTGCAGGCCGGACAGGACCAGGATCGGCAGCCCGAAGGCCCGCTTCGTCACCGGATATTGCATCGTCGCAGCGGGGTTATCGAGCACAGTGACTCACTGTAACGGATATCGGCACCGGCCAGCCCAACGCGTACTCGCGCTTTCCGCGGGTCGCTCGAGCGGGCTGTGCCCCTGTCCCGGGCACGCACCGCGGGCCTAACCGGCCTGCTCGACGGCATCCGGCGCGCCCGCGGTGAAGCCCGCGGTCGGGCCGACGACGATGATCGCCGGCGGCCGGATGCCCTCGGCGCGGACGCGTTCGGCGACCGTGGACAGATCCGCGCGCACGATCCGCTGCGTGCGCAGGCTGCCCTCCTGCACGACGGTGACGGGCGTATCGGCGGCGCGGCCACCGTCGACGAGTGCGGCGGCGAACTTCTCGATGCGTTCCACCCCCATCAGCAGCACGAGGGTGCCACGCAACCGGGCCAGGGCCGGCCAGTCCACCAGCGAATCCGGGTGATCGGGCGGAATGTGCCCACTCACCACCACGAATTCGTGGGTGACACCGCGGTGGGTCACCGGAATGCCGGCCAGCGCCGGCACCGAGATCGCGGAGGTGACACCGGGAACCACGGTCACCGGGACCCCGGCGTCCACGCACGCCTCGAGTTCCTCGTAGCCGCGGCCGAATACGTACGGGTCGCCGCCCTTGAGCCGGACCACGAATTTGCCGGCCTTGGCGCCCTCGACGAGGGCGGTGTTGATCGCCTCCTGCGCCATCGCCCGGCCGTACGGGATCTTCGCCGCGTCGACGACCTCCACATGCGGTCCGAGTTCGGCCAGCAGTTCCGGCGGCGCCAGCCGGTCGGCGACGACCAGATCGGCGCGGGCCAGCAGCCGGCGGCCACGCACGGTGATCAGATCGGGGTCGCCCGGCCCGCCGCCGACCAGCGCGACACCCGGCGCCACGGGCTCGGAGTCGTCGATGACCACGCCCGATTGCAGGGCTTCCAGCAGCGCGGTCCGCACCGCGGCCGAACGACGGTGCCGTCCACTGGCCAGCACCGCGAGCGTCAGCCCGTCGTAACGGGCGCTGGCCGGAGTCACCGCGGTGCCGAGCCGGGCATTGTCGGCGCGCACGCAGAAGATGCTGCGGCGGGTGGCCTCCTCGACCACGGCGGCATTGGTCTCGGGCTCGTCGGTGCAGGCGATCGCGTACCACGCGCCGTCGAGATCACCGTCGGCGTAGGCCCGCTGGGAGATGCGCAATTGACCGGAGGTGGCCATCGCCTCCACCGCGGGAGTGACCGTCCGGCTGATCACCTCGATATCGGCTCCGCTCGCGATGAGCAGTCCGAGCCGGCGCTGGGCTACCGAGCCGCCACCCACGACGACGACGCGGCGGCCGGCCAGATCGAGCCCGACGACATAGTTCGGGTCACCGGATTGCTGGTCGTCTGTCGTATTCGGCACAAGGTTTCAGCCTACGGCGTGGCCGGGTGAACTCCGCAATCACCCGTCGCGACGTCGCAGGCCCGGAAGATCAGGGCTTCCAGGTGATCCGGCCGCCCTGGAAATCCTGGGCCTTGCCGCCGTTGTAGTCGTATTCGTCGCTGGTGGGCAGGCCGTAACGGCCGCGGTCGGCGTTGTTGCCGTTCCAGATGCCGAGGATCGAACCCCAGACCGGGTGCGCGCCGGTACTCGCCGACCAGAAGATCACGCCGCCGGGGAATTGGTTGAAGCGGGCCTTGCCGTCCTTGCCGGCCTGGGCCTCGTCGGTGAGCGGGAAGCCGAGGGCGCTGTTCTCCCAGCCCATCGAACCCCATTTGTCGCGGATCAGGCCGCAGATCGCATGGGCGTCGGTACCCACGGACCAGTAGATCGAGCAGCCGCGGTCGAAGACCTGGAATTTGCCGCCGTTGGCGTCGGATTCCGGCCCGGTCGGGTTGCCGAAGAAGGCGCCGCCGCCGGCGCGGTCGTATTCCTTCTCGATCGCCCCGCCGACGTCGAACGCGCCGACCGGACGGGCGGCGGCGACACCGGCACCCGTGCCGGTGAGCAACGCCAGTGCGGCGGCACCCGCGGCTGCCGCGCGCATCCCGGACCGGCGCGTTGTGCGTCTACTCTGTCTGCGACCTGACGAAGCCAAGAGAAACTCCCTCTACCTGCGAAGTTGGCGCGACGGAAGCTGCCGCTCCCGCCATCCTGCAGGGGTTACACCGGCTCTGCAACGCTCGCCGTATCACAGTCGAGACTCATCTCACAAAATCACACGAGGTGAATTCGGTCGCATCAGAGCCGGCCGTTGATCCGTTCCGGGGTCACCCGCACGACCACTCGCTCGGCGTCGTCGACGGAGGCGGGATTGAATTCGATATAGGGCAGGCCGGTGTATTTCACCGACAGCCGATCGGGCAGAGCCTTCTCCGGATCGGGGACGACGGTGGCGGTGCCGCGGATCTCGGCGTAGACGTACGGATTGTCCGGCGGGTTGATCATGATCGTCACCCGCGGGTCGCGCACCACGTTCTTGTACTGCTGACGCGACACGGTGGTGGAGTACACCAACTCCTCCCCCTCCCGCAGCAGCCAGGTGACGGTCAGATGCGGCTGCCCGTCGCGGCCGATCGTCGCGAGCGTGGCGAAAACCTTTGTGTCGTCGAGGATCTTCTTCAGGTCGTCGGAGAGTTCTACACCCATGCCACGGCACAACCCGCTGCCACGCACACTCATTCCCACCGGCCGTCGTTCCGTCACGGTGTGTTCGGCACGGTTCTATGCTGCGAACATGCGACGAGCCGTGCTGCAGGTTCTGACGGTGCTGGTGACGGTCGCGGTCGCCGCCGCGGTGGCCGCCACCGCGTACGCGGCCGACCCCTACCGCGCGAGCGGCCCGACCGAGGCCCGCTACCTGGAACCCGGCCCGTGGCAGGTCACCGAGCACTACGAATTCGGCTGCTGCGACAGCACCGGCGCCGCCTACGACATCTGGTATCCGACCGATGTGGCCGCGCGTGGCCCCCGTCATCCGATCATCACCTGGGGTAACGGCACGGCCGCCCAACCTCGCCAGTACGCCCATCTGCTGCGGCATCTGGCCTCGTGGGGGTTCGTGGTGATCGCGACCGAGAATCGCAGTACCGGCACGGGCGTCGACATCACCGGGGCGGCGCGATACCTCGTCGAGCGGGCCGCCGATCCGGCGAGCGTGTTCCACGATCGGCTCGACACCTCGGCGATCGGCGCCGTCGGTCATTCCCAAGGTGCCACCGGGGTGCTCAACGCGATGATCGATTCCGGCGGGCTGATTCGCACCGCCGTGCCGATCGAGTTGCCCGCCCAGTCGTTCTGCTCGAACAGATTGAGCTGCACCGACACTCGCCGCCTCGGCGGCGGTTCGGTGTTCTTCGTCAACGGCTCCGACGACGCGCTGATCTCCCCCTCGCAGAAGCTGTGGGCCCTTCCGGGCCTGCAGTCCAACCAGGACTACTACGAGGCCACCCCGGGATCGGTGACGAAGGTGTGGGGCACGTTGGTCGGCCCCAATCACAACGATGTCCAAGGGCAACCGGACTGCGCCCGGGCCTCGTCGCCGTGTACCGACGGCGTATACGGCTATCTCGGCTATCCGACCGCGTGGCTGGTGGCCCGGCTGTGGGGATGCGCCGGGGCGGCGGCCGCCTTCGCCCCCGGCACCGGGGAGTTCTACGCCCCGAATCCGCACTGGGCCAACCAGATCGGCGCCGCGGCCGGCTGACCTCACTCCCCGGGCGCGTCCTGGATCCAGTGGAAGCCGCGGCTGCGCTGCGGGAAGGCGTCCGGGTCCTGACGCCGGAAGGTCACCGTCACCGGATGTCCGTCCAGATCTCCGGTGAAACGCAGCCGGTCCGGGCCCTGCTGGTCGTACGCGAAGCCGCCGGCGGTCACGGAGTGCCCCGCGGTGGCGGGCACGGCATGCAGGTCCAGGCGATGGGCGCCGGTGTCGACCCGCACCTGCATGGGCACCAGCGTCCCGTCCATCCGCTGATACTGCATGACGCCGGCGAGGTCGAATACCGCGCGCTGCCACCGGTCCGGGTCCGTGAGCAGCGGCGGAACCGGCTGCCCGTCGCGACTGAATTCGTCGACCTGCCAGATGCCGTACAGCGGCGGTTTCGTCCGGCCCGGACCCTCGTCCCACAACTGCAGGCTCACGTGGGTCAGGGCCACCGCCACCCAGACCCCGATGCCGACCTGCACCAGCGCCGCGATCCATCGTGCCCGGCGGGTGCGGAACGGGTACGGCGCCGTGGAGCTCGCGACCGGGCGATCGAGTACCAGCACATCCAGTAGCCGCCGCGCCTGCGGCGCGAGCAACACCATCGACATCAGCATCAGATGCCCGGACAGGATCTTGACCGGCACGTCGAAGGTCATGTTGAGCACGAAGACCTGCGCCATGCTCACCAGCGTCAGCATCGCGCCCACCGTCGCCGTGCGCGGAACGAACAGCAATATCCCGGCCAGCAATTCCGCGGAACCGAGCAGGATCTCGTAGGCCGGGCTCATCCCGACCTGATTCCACAGCACCCCCATCGGGGTCAGATTGCCGTACGGCTCGAGCAACGTCGACAGCATCGGTTCGGGCATCTGGGTGGGGACGACCTTGGCGAACCCGTAGTTGAGCATCTGACCGGCCACACACAACCGGAGGAACAGCAGGAACCAGCCGGCCAGGCGCCGGTAATCGGTGCGACGGCGGTCCAGCAACGTCCAGATCAGCGTGCCCGCGAGGGCGACGACCAGGATGCAGAACACCAGCACCCACAGAATCGTCTGATCACCGCTGCCGTTGGGACTCAGCACCGGATGCACTCCGAAGACCGTGCGCCCCACCCACTCGAGCACCGGGCGCAGCAAGCGCGGTTGCCACAGCACCGCGTCGGCGTCGAGCCAGCGGCCGAACCAGCCGGTGAAGGCGAAGACGATCTGCGGATAGATCAGGCAGAACAACCCGAAGTACAGGAACGTGAACCGAAAGGCCAGCCGGGTGAGCGGTTTCCAGCCCGCCGCCGTCTCGGATTCGTGCTCCAGCTGCGGCGGTTCGGCCTGCGCCACCATGACACTCACTACCCACTCCTCTCCCCGGATGCTCCGGCGCACAGGCAGTGCCGCCGGCGCCGAAGCGACCGGGGTGCGCGGATCGGTGTCCGACGTTACGAGGGCCTGCGGCGAAAGTCCTCAGGGCCGGACCCCGATTCGGCGGTACTCCGCGCGGCGTACGTGGCAGCACTAAGGTCAGGGTTGGTGGTCCCCGCACCGTTCGCGCGCACTGTGGGCAAACCGGGTCCCGGTCAGCGGAACGGCGAAAAATTCGCCGCCGATTTCGCGCCACCGCGCATTAGAACGCGTTACATTTCATCCACACGCCGCCCGCACCGGGCCGGATATTGCCGTGCCGGTGCGTAAAGAGTTGGCGCACAGACATTTTCATCCCGTCAGGAGGTCCGCAATGTCGGGCGAATCCGATACCGACCCCGGGCAGCGGCGGCAGCTGACCACCAGCGCTCGCGATCTCGACGACCTCGCCGAGCGACTCACCCGGTGGCTGGCCGGCAAGCTCACCGGCACCACCGCGTCGGTGGTCACGGGGCTGTCGCGGCCGCAGGCGGGCGGCATGTCCAGCTCCTCGGTGATGTTCGAGGCTAGCTGGGAGCGCGACGGCCGCACGGAGACCGGCTCCTACGTCGCACGGATGCCACCCGAGGAGGGCTCGTTCCCGGTCTTCGAGACCTACGACCTCGACACCCAGTACGCGGTGATGGCCGGCGTCGGCGCGCACAGCGATGTGCCGGTGCCGCGACTGTGCTGGTTCGAGCCGGACGAATCCGTGCTCGGCACACCGTTTTTCGTGATGGAGCGGATCAACGGGCGGATTCCGGAGGACAATCCGCCGTACGTGTTCGTCGGCTGGGTCTTCGACGCCACGCCACAGCAGCGGATGCGGATCACCCACGCCACGGTCGACATCATCGCGAGGGTCCACGCCATCGCCGACCCGGCCGCGACATTCCCCGCCCTGGCCGGCGCGGGCTCGTCGCTGCGCCGGCATTTCGACGCCCAGCGCCACTGGTACCGGTGGGCGCTCGCCGACGACGGCTATCGAATCCCGTTGCTGGAGCGCGGTTTCGACTGGCTCGAACAGCACTGGCCCGCCGATCCGGGGCCCGACGTACTGAACTGGGGCGACGCCCGGCCGGGCAACATCATCTTCGACGAATTCGACCCGGTCGCGGTCCTGGACTGGGAGATGGCCACGCTCGGCCCGCGAGAACTCGACGTGGCGTGGCTGATCTTCATCCATCGCTTCTTCCAGGACATCGCCACCCGCTTCGACCAGCCCGGACTGCCCGACTATCTGCGCCGCGACGACGTGGTCGCGCGCTACGAGGAGCTCACCGGCCACCGTCTGCGGGATCTGGAGTGGTACCTGGTCTACGCCGCGCTGCGGCACGGCATCGTGATGGCGCGCATCAAACGGCGGATGATCCACTTCGGCGAGGACACCGACACCGACGACCGGGACGATTACGTGATGCACCGAGCGGCCCTCGAGGCCCTGCTCGACGGCACCTACCAGTGGGATCGAGGAGACCGATGACAGGCATCGACGGACATCCGGCTCAGCAGGCGCCGGTTCCGCTGGACGAATATCCGGTGCACCAGACACCGCTGTCGCTGGCGCGCGCGGCCACCACCGACCGTAACTTCTACGACCGCAGCTACTTCAACGCTCACGACCGCAGCGGCGGCACGATGGTGGTCACCGGCTTCGGCGTCTATCCGAATCTCGGCGTGATCGACGCGTACGCCGCGGTGCGCCGTGGCGATGTCCTGCGGACGGTCCGGTTCTCGGACGCGCTGCCGCCGCGGGACCTGAACATGAGCGTCGGCGGCTATCGCATCGAGGTGATCGAACCGCTGCGGCGCGTCCGGGTGATCTGCGAGCACGAGGACCTGTCCTTCGACTTGACCTGGGACGGTTCGTTCCCCGCCGTCCAGGAGCAGCCGCATCTCATCCACACCGGCAGCCGGCCGATCATCGACGCCTCCCGGTTCGCCCAGGTCGGCTCCTGGTCGGGGACCTTGCAGGTCGACGGCGACGACATCGCCGTGGACCCCGACGTCTGGATGGGGACCCGCGACCGGTCCTGGGGTATCCGGCCGGTCGGTGAGACCGAACCACCCGGGCGCGATGCGAGCGAACCGGCGGCCGGATTCTGGTGGCTGTATGTTCCGCTGCGCTTCGACGACTTCGCGATCGTGGTGATCGTGCAGGAGAATCCGGACGGCTTCCGCACCCTCAACGACGCCGTGCGGGTGTGGCCGGACGGGCGGGTCGAACAGCTCGGCTGGCCCCGCGTGCACATCGAATACCGTTCCGGCACACGCATTCCGGTGTCCGCGCGGCTCGATATGACCGCCGGCGACGGCTCGCCGCTCACCGTGGAGGTCCGCGCCCACACCTGCATTCCGCTGCATATCGGCTGTGGCTACGGCGGCGATCCGGATTGGCTGCACGGCCAGTGGAAGGGCCGCGACTGGTCGTCGAGCAGCTGCTACGACCTGACGGATCCGGCAGTGGCCGGGCGCATTCCGTGGGGTGTGATCGACCACGTCGGACAGGCACGGTGCGGCGACGCCGAGGGCTGGGGACTGTTCGAACACGGCAGCCTCGGCCGTCACGACCCCACCGGCTTCGCCGATTGGACCTCGGTCGCGCCGTAACACCCGTCCGCTCCGCGTACCGCAATGTCGGGGCAACTCCGCGTGGCGTATCCGATGTGAGCGGGATCTCAGGTACCCTCCGACGGATCGACGCCGGGCCGTCGGCCCGGGACGGCACAGCGAGAGGCAGGCACGATGAGCGGATTCCGTGTTTCGCGTGGTTCCTCCCAGGTTTTCCCGGGCCCGGCGCTGTCTTCCGGGCGGGCGTGGCGCGCACGTACGCGTGCCGGGTTGGTCCTGGCCGCCGGTGCGCTGATGGGCGCGCTGCTTCCGGTCGTGGGAGCGGCCCCGGCCGGTGCGACGGTGGCGCCCACGATCTCGGTATCGATGTCCGGGTCGGCGCTGAGCCCGGTCAGCGGCGCGCTGGTGGGCTGCGCCCAGAACGCGGTGGCGACGGTACGCAACCCCGACGGCAGCCCCGTCACCCACGGCAACGTCGACTTCTTCAGTCACCTTTCCGGGATCAGCGGCAATATCGTCGGCACCGCGCCGGTGGTCAACGGGGTCGCCAGCATCGGCTGGGTGCCCGACCGGCCGGGCGAGCACGTCGTCAGCGCGGTGTACTACGACGGCCTGCCGGAACTGTCACCGGTCGCCGGATACACCATCGTCACGACGGCGGCCCTCGGCGGTGCCTGCGTGTAACGCACTTCCGGACAACAGCTTTCACGACCACTCGGCCGAATCCGCACCTTTGCGGATTCGGCCGAGCGTCGTCGGAGCCTGCTCGCGGGGCCGCAACGGCCGAGCCCGTGTTCACACTTGCTCGGCCACAGCGACCGTGATCGTGCCGACGACCGTCTTGGGCACGATCAGCCGCCCGCGCCCTCCCCAGCGGCGCCACGCGAGAAGCGCGGCCGCTTCGGCGACACTGGGCGTGCCGATCGCGACCGCCGCGCGGTGACCCGGATGGGGGACGTCGACCCGGGCCAGTTCGTCCGCACCGAATCCGATCACCGGCACCCCGAATGCGGCGGCAGCCGCGACGGTTCCCGGCTCCTCCGCCCGCCGATCGATCGTCGCCAGGCATCGAATCGTGCTGTTCCCCAGAACTTTCCGCACGGCCGCCACAATGGCTTCCGCTGTGGGATCCGGCCGCGCCCCCAAACCCACGACCACCGCCTCGCTCATCGGGGCCTCCTCGCCCGGCCGCCGCAATGATCGTCGACCCGCCCGGCACGCCGCGACGCCGGATACAGCGGTCCGCCGGCGGCTCGTTCGGCCGGGAACTCGCCCATCGCCGTCACACGCCGGCGTGCGCCGCGTCGAACTGTTCGCACATCGCGACGAAACGAACTGTGGCCGTGGGGTTCCCGGCGGGATGAGTGTGCAGATAGGACGCATGCACCTGGTGGGCCACCGCACCTTCCCGGACCGCGGCGTCGTCGGTGCGCCATCCCCAGGCGGGTGGGTGCGATCCCGTGCTGACCAGGCGGGTGCGGTGGAATTCGTGGCCGCGCACACGTTCTCCCGTGCGCCACAACACCGAATCGGCCAATGCCACCGCATCCCGGTAGCCGAGGGTCAGGCGCGGTCCGAATTCGGCGGTGGCATCGAGGACTCCGGCCATGCGGTGGCCGTCCAGCGAGCGGGTCAGATAGAGCAGGCCCGCGCATTCGGCATGAATCGGCATGCCTCGGGCGGCGGCCTCGGCGACCGCGGTCAGCAGTGGCGTATTCGCGGCCAGATCGGCGGCATGCTCCTCGGGGAAGCCACCGGGCAGGACCAAACCGCCTGTCCCCGGGGGCAATTGCTCGTGCAACGGATCGAAGACCGCGACCCGCGCTCCGGCCGCTGCCAGCAGTTCCCGATGTTCGGCGTAGCCGAAGGTGAACGCCGGGCCGCCCGCCATCGCGATGATCGGCGCGGGCTCTCGCACTCCGCCGCCCGAGGCGGACATCGGTATCGGCGTCTCCGGCTCGCCGGACTGTTGTTGCCCCGCCGTCTCCGCCGAGATCCGCGACGTGCCGATCGCAGGCGCCGAGCTGTCAGACCTGCCGACGGTACGCGCCGTGCTGTCAAAGGGCAGCGTTGATCCGGCGCGGCCGGTGTCCTCGCCCGGCTCCGGGCCGTCGAGGGCGGTCCGGCTTACGCCCGGACCCCGCCACTGTAGGTGTGGGGCCGCCGCCGCGACTTCGCCGATCGGATCCCACGCGGGCCCGTCCACGTCGGCCGCGGCCAGTCGCGCGACCGCGCCCACATCGATGTGCGCGCCGACCAGTTCGGTCATGGCCTCGACCGCCGCATGCGCCGCGGAGCCGTGCTCGACCGCCGGGACGAGCCCGAGATGCCGTGCGGGAACCGATAATTCGTCCATTCGCGGCAGTGCGCCCAGCACCGGAAGGCCGACCCGGGCGCAGGCGCCGCGCAGCACCTGTTCGTGGCGCGGACTGCCCACACGGTTGAGGATCACGCCGCCGAGCCGGATACCGCTGTCGTAGGTCGCGAAACCGTGCAGCAGGGCGGCCAGGCTCTGACTGTGGCCGCGCGCGTCGACGACCAGCAGCACCGGCGCGCCGAGCAGCGCGGCGACCTGCGCGGTCGAGCCCTCGGCGATGGGGGCGGGGTTCTCAGCGTCGATCCGGCCGTCGAACAGGCCCATCACGCCCTCGACCACGGCCACGTCGCAGCCCGCGCTGCCGTGCCGGTACAGCGGCACCACCCGCTCGGCACCGACGAGCACCGGATCCAGGTTGCGTCCCGGCCGCCCGGCCGCCAGGCCGTGATAGCCCGGATCGATGTAGTCGGGCCCCACCTTGAACGGCGCGACGCGATGTCCGGCGCGGCGCAGCGCTCCGATCAAACCGGTTGCCAGCGTGGTCTTTCCGCTGCCCGAGGCGGGCGCGGCGATCACCACGGCCGGAGTGGTCATCGGCCGGCCGCCGTCACCACTCGATACCTCGCTGGCCCTTGCGCCCGGCGTCCATCGGATGTTTCACCTTGCTCATCTCCGTGACCAGATCCGCCGCGTCGACCAGCGCCTGCGGTGCGTCGCGGCCGGTGATCACCACGTGCTGATTGCCGGGCCGGTTCCGCAGCGTCTCGACCACCTCGTCGACGTCCACCCATCCCCATTTCAGCGGATAGGTGAACTCGTCGAGCACGTAGAAGCGGTGCTGTTCGGCGGCCAGCCGGCGCGCGATCTCCCGCCAGCCGGCCAGGGCCGCCGCGGCATGGTCGTCCTCGCTGCCCTGTTTGCGGGTCCACGACCAGCCCTCGCCCATCTTGTGCCATTCCACCGGACCACCGGTGCCGGTCTCCTCGTGCAGCCGGCCCAGGGTGCGGAAGGCGGCCTCCTCGCCGACCTTCCACTTCGCGCTCTTCACGAACTGGAAGACCGCGATATCGAAACCCTGGTTCCAGGCCCGCAGCGCCATCCCGAACGCCGCGGTCGACTTTCCCTTGCCGGGCCCGGTGTGCACGGCGAGCACCGGCTGATTACGCCGCTGGCGAGTGGTCAGCCCGTCGTCGGGAATCGTCTCCGGAACGCCCTTCGGCATCGCTGCATCCTCCTGGTCGAGCACCTACGCATCACATTCCCACATCCGCGCACCCGCCCGGCCGCGCGGGTCCGGCCGTGCCACGATCGGAACGGTCGCCGATGGTGGCACGAGCGTTCACGCCGCCAGGTGATGCGGCAATCCGGACTTCACCGCGGCGGCGACCGAATCGCCGGTGAGCTCGCCGAGGCGCAGGTAGCTGGCGCGCAACTCCCTGGCGAACTCGGCGGCCAGACCCAGCCGGACCATGCCGCCTTCACAGTCCACGACCACGCCGGCCACGCCGTCGCGGGCCAGCAGGCGGGCGGCCGCACGGGCCCGCGGGATCGGGTCGGCACCGCCGGTGGCGCGGCCGTCGGTGAGCAGCACGACCATCGCGCGGCGCTGCGGATCGCGGACGTGTTCGCGGGCCACCACCTCGCGCGCCTTCAGCAATCCTTGTGCCAGTGGGGTTTTGCCGCCGGTGCGCAGGCCGGCGAGGCGGCGCACCGCGATATCCACCGAGGAGGTCGGCGGCAGCACCAGCTCGGCCTCGCTGCCGCGCACGGTGATCACGGCGACCTTGTCGCGGCGCTGATAGGCGTCGCGCAGCAGAGCGACCACCGCTCCGGTGACGGCCGAGAGGCGGTCGCGGGCGGCCATCGATCCGGAGGCGTCGACGACGAACACCACCAGATTGCCTTCGCGCCCTTCGCGATACGCGCCACGCAGATCGGTCGCCTCGAGTGTCAGCGGGCCCTCGACGCGGCCGCGGGCATGCTGATGCGGCGCGGCGGCGAACAGCGTGCCCAGCAGATGCAGGCCCGCGGAGGTGTCGGTGACCGATCGCACCACCCGGCCGTGCCGGGTGTGGGCGCGTGATCGGCGCCCGGGAGCACCCTCCCCGACTCCCGGAATCTCCCAGTGCGGCGGGCGGGCAGCGGATTTCGCCGGCGCCCCCGCACTGCCCTCGCGGGCGCCACCGCGCGGGCCGCCGCCCGGTGAGTCGGGGCCGTCGTCGTCGGGTCCCCGGTCGTCGGGGCCGCCGTCGGAACCGTTGTTCTCGGGGCCTGCGTCGGTGTCCGTATCGCCCTCGAACTCACGCTCGAGGTCGCTGTCCGAATCGGCTGCGCCGCTCGCAGATTCGTTCTCCGCACGGCTGTGCTCGGAGCGGGCCCGCTCGGCCTCCTGTTCGGCTTCCCGCATGGCGTCGTCGAGTTGTTCGTCGGTGATGCCCGGTTCGTCGAACGGATCGCGCCGGCGGCGATGCGGCAGCGCCAGTTCCGCGGCGATCCGCACGTCTTCGGCTGTCACGCAGTCACTTCCGCGCCAGGCGGCGTGGGCCGTCGCGGTCCGCGCCACCACCAGATCCGCGCGCATGCCGTCGACGTCGAAGGAGGCGCACAGTGCGGCGATCCGGCGCAGTTCGATATCGTCGAGCGCCACCTCGGCGAGGCGTTCGCGGGCGGCGAGAATGCGCTCGGCGACATCGCGATCGGCCGCGGCGTAGGCGGCGGCGAAGCCGTCGGGATCGGCCTCGTAATCGAGCCGGCGGCGCACCACCGCCATCCGCACGTCCACATCGCGCGAGGCCGCGACGTCGACGGTGAGGCCGAACCGGTCCAGCAGCTGCGGGCGGAGTTCGCCCTCCTCCGGATTCATGGTGCCGACCAGGACGAACCGGGCCGGATGCGAATGCGACACGCCGTCACGTTCGATATGCACCCGTCCCATCGCCGCCGCGTCGAGCAGGACGTCGACCAGATGGTCGTGCAGGAGATTCACTTCGTCGACGTACAACACACCGTGATGGGCCGCCGCCAGCAGTCCCGGCCGGAATGCCTGCTCCCCGTCGCGCAGCACTCGCTCCAGATCCAGCGATCCCACGACACGGTCCTCGGTCGCACCCACCGGCAACTCCACCAGGCGGGCCGGCCGCGGCCCACCCTCGTCGGTCACCGGCGGCAACAACTGCGCCAGCGCCCGCACCACGGTCGATTTCGCGGTCCCCTTCTCTCCGCGCACCAGCACCCCGCCGATCCCCGGATGCACGGCGCACAGAATCAGCGCCAGCTGCAGCTGCTCCTGCCCCACCACCGCCGAGAACGGAAACCCCGCTTCACCGTCACGATGCGCGGACACGGCCGATGCGGATTCACCTCGGAAATCGGACACGCCCCCACTGTATGCGCGCCCCATTCCGCCCCCGCACCGGGCTGCCCTGTCGCGCTACAGCCGCCGCCCCGCCGCGATCTGCCGCACCACCAGTGGCAACACCACATGTTCGGCCTCGAGCACCCGCGCGGCCAAGGTCTCGGCTGTGTCGTCCGCTAATACCGGAACCTCCCGATGCGCGATCACCCGCCCGGTGTCGTAGTCGCCGTCGACCAGATGCACCGTCGGCCCGGTGACCGCGACGCCCGACGCCAGCACCGCTTCGTGCACGCGCAGGCCGAACATGCCGATGCCACCGAATCGCGGTAAGGGCGCCGGGTGGATGTTGAGGATGCGGGAATCGAATTGCCGGCGCGTGCGCGGGCCGAGCTTCTTCATATAACCCGCGGTCACCACCCACTCGGTCGCGTGCGCCACCAGAGCGGCACGGATGGCATCGTCCAATGCGTCGGGGTCGGGATGGGTCGCGCCCGAGAGATGCCGGGTCGGAATGCGATTCGCGCGGGCGTAGGCCAGACCCGCTGCTCCGCTGTTGTTGCCGATGACGACCGCGATCTCGAAGCGCGCGCCGGGCTCGAGGGAGGACCGGTGGAGGGCGCGCAGATTCGAGCCGTTGTGTGAGACGAGCACGCCGACTCGAAGATTGCGCACACCTCGCAGTTTCCCACAGCCGCACGAGGGGTTTCGGCGAACTGCCCACCCGCCGAATACGCTGGGCGGGTGCGGGATGTGGTGCGGGGCTTCGGATATCTGGTGCGGGGGCAGCGGTGGGCCGCGGCGCATCGGCGGGAGCTGGGGCTGGGGTTGCTGCCGGGGGTGATCTCGATGGCGCTGTATCTGGGATTGCTGGTGGCGCTGGTGTGGTTCGCGGGGGATCTGGTGGCGTGGGCGACGCCGTTCGCGGCGCACTGGACGTCGCCGTGGCCCGGACTGCTGCGCGGCGGCCTCGCCGTGCTGCTGGTGCTGCTCGGGATGTTCCTGGCGGTGATCACGTTCACCGCGGTGACGCTGGTGATCGGCCAGCCGTTCTACGAGGCCCTGTCGGAACGGGTGGATCGGTCGCTGTCGGCCGACGGCCTGGCGCCGGAATCGGGACTGCCGCCGTGGCGCGAGGTGTGGATCGGGGTCCGCGACGGGGTGCGCATTCTGATCCGGGCGGCGGTGTGGGGCGTGGTGCTGTTCTGCGCCGGATTCCTGCCGGTCGTGGGGCAGACGGTGATCCCGGTACTCGGAGTCTGCGTGGCCGGGTTCTTCCTGGCTCAGGAACTGACCGCGGTCGCGATGCTGCGCCGCGGAATCGAGCTGCGCGAACATCTCACGATGCTGCGGTCACATCGAATGCTCGTGTGGGGCTTCGGCATTCCGCTGGCGGCCGCATTCCTCGTGCCGTTCGTGGCCGTCGTCCTCATGCCGGGCGCGGTCGCCGGCGCCACGATGCTCGCCCGCGAATTGTGCGGTGCGGACAGCGATCCGGCGCCGAATCCGTTGCGCGACTGACTTTCCCGCGACACGAGAGGGCCCCGCACCCGACGAAGGGGTACGGGGCCGAAATCTCCGTGGTGGATTCGCCACTCAGCCCCGGCGCATGGGGATGTGCGCGATCCCGTCCTCCTCGTACTCCTCGCCGTCGGGCTTGAACCCGTGCTTGGTGTAGAGGTCGACCAGATAGGTCTGGGCGTTCAAACGCACTGTCGCCGAACCGGCTTCGGCGATGGCGGCCTGCAGGACCCGGGTGGTGTAGCCGTGACCGCGCGCCTCGGGAGTGGTGCACAGCCGGCCGATGCGGAACGACTTCACGCCGTTGTTGTGCTCCTCCAGCAGCCGCAGGGTGCAGATGATCTCACCCTCGTCGTCGAGCCAGAAGTGGCGTGTCTCGGGGAGCAGATCGAGCCCGTCCAGTTCCGGATAAGCGCATTTCTGCTCCACGACGAACACTTCGACGCGCAGTTTCAACAGCTTGTACAGCGTCGCGGTATCGAGATCCGCGGCCCACGACCGTTTGAGCGCAACCGTTGACATCATCGCGTCTTGCTATCACATGATTCAGCTGTGCGCGACCCCTACGGCGATCGGCGTGTTGTCGACCCGGCCGCTGCCGTTGAGATGAAGTGCCTTGGTGGACCAGTCCCACACCTCGTGGAACAGCGCTTGGTTCTCCGACAGCTTCACACCCAGCGACGGCACCATTTCCTTGAGTTTCGGTGTCCAGTCGGCGTATTCGCCCGGGAAGCAGCGCTGCAACACGTCGATCATCGCGCTGACACAGGTGGAGGCGCCGGGCGAGGCGCCGAGCAGTCCGGCGATGGAGCCGTCACCGGCGGTGATCACCGCGGTGCCGAGCTCCAGCACGCCGCCGACGCCCTTGCGCCGGATGATCTGCACGCGCTGACCGGCGGTGATCAGCTCCCAGTCGTGGCCGTCGGCGCGCGGGATGAACTCCTCCATGGTGTTCACCTTGCCCGACGGCGACTTCAGCAGTTCGCTGACCAGGTACTTGACCAGGCCGAGTTCGGTGACGCCGACACCCAGCATCGGGGTGACGTTGCCGGCCCGCACCGACTTGAGCAGGTCGCTGAACTTGCCGTCCTTGAGGAACTTCGGGGTCCAGCCGGCATAGGGGCCGAACAGCAGGCCCGGCTTGCCGTTGATGACCCGAGTGTCCAAGTGCGGCACCGACATCGGCGGCGCGCCGACGGCGGCCTTGCCGTAGACCTTGGCGTCGTGCTGGGCGATGAGCTCGGGGTTGGTGCAGCGCAGGAACTGGCCGCTGACCGGGAATCCGGCGAAGCCCTGGATCTCCTTGATGCCGGCCTTCTGCAGCAGCGGCAGCGCATACCCGCCCGCGCCGACGAAGACGAATTTGGCGTTGATCGTGCGCGAGGTGCGGGTGCGGGTGTTGCGGACCTTGACCGTCCAGCTGCCGTCGGACTGCTTGGACAGGTTGCGCACCTCGTTGCCGAACGCGATCTCCACGCCCGAGGAACCGAGGTAGGCCAGCAGCTGCTTGGTCAGCGATCCGAAGTCGATATCGGTACCGGTCTGGGTCCAGTTCAGCGCGACCGGCTCGGAGAAGTCGCGACCCCGGGCCATCAGCGGCAGGCGCCGGGTGAACTCGTCCGGGCTGTCGATGAATTCCATGCCCTCGAACAGCGGGTGCCGGGCCAGCGCCGCGTGGCGCTTGCGCAGATACTCCACGCCGTCGGCGCCGTGGCAGAAGCTCACGTGCGGAATGGGATTGATGAAGCCGGAGGGGTCGGCGAGCACGCCGTTCTCGGCGCCGTAGGCCCAGAACTGGCGCGACACCTGGAAGCGCTCGTTGATATCGATCGCCTTGGTGATGTCGACCGAACCGTCGGCGGCCTGCGGCGTGTAGTTCAGCTCGCACAGCGCCGAGTGGCCGGTGCCCGCGTTGTTCCACGGGTCGCTGCTCTCGGGCGCGGCCGCGTCCAGCCGCTCGAACATGGTGATCGACCAGTCGGGCTGCAACTGGCGAAGCAGTGCACCCAGGGTGGCACTCATGATGCCGGCACCGATGAGGACTACATCGGTCTTTTCAGTCATCGCAGCGTTCGGCACGGGGTGATCGACTTCCTTGTCCAGCGCGGGCACTTGGTGGGCGGGTAATGAGGTTACCCGCCGTTCACTTCAACTTGATTCTGCCCCTCACCATGCCCGTTTCCGAAACCCTCACACATGCACCTTCGGCACGGCTCGCCGTGCAGGCCCCTGAGCGGGTCGAATATCGTGAAGCTGTGACGAACGAGACGCCGCTGGCCCCGTCGACCACCCACGCCTGGCAGCCCGATGTCCTGGGCGAGGGATATCGGCAGCTGACCATCCCACTCGGCCCCGATCCCGACGGTGAGGGGGTCGTCGAGGCCACCCTGGTCCGCCACGAGCCCGACATCGCCGAGCCGGCCGCCGGCGCCGTGCTGTACGTGCACGGTTTCACCGACTACTTCTTCCAGAAGCACCTCGCCGAGCACATGAGTGCGCGCGGCTACCGCTTCTACGCCCTCGACCTGCGCAAGTGCGGGCGCTCCCGACGCCCCGGGCAGACCGCGCACTACGTCAGCGACCTGCGGCTCTACGACGCGGAACTGGACCGCGCGGTCGAGATCGTGCGCGAGGAGACCGGGTTGCCGGTGCTGCTGATGGCTCACTCCACCGGCGGTCTGGTGCTGCCGCTGTGGCTGAACCGCCGCGACGCCGCCGCCCAAGACATCACCGGCCTGGTGCTCAACAGCCCGTGGTTCGATCTGCAGGGCCCGGCTTACTACCGCCACATCGGCACCGCCGTGATCGGCGGTGTCGGCCGGTTGCGCGCGATGACACGCCTGCCCGGCGGTGAGCTGAGCACCTACGGCGACAGCCTGCACACCAGCGTCTCCGGCGAATGGGACTACAACCTGGATTGGAAGCCGCTGGGCGGGTTCCCGGTCCATCTGGGCTGGTTGCGCGCCATCCGCAGGGGTCACGCGGAACTGCATCACGGACTCGACGTCGGCGTTCCGGCGCTGATCCTGCGGTCGAAGGTGACGAAGTTCATGCGCGAGTACGGCCCCGCCGCCGATGTGTCGGATGTGGTGCTCGACGTTCGCCAGATTCAGCGCTGGTCGGGATGTCTCGGCGGCCGCACGAACATCGTGCCGATCGAGGGCGCCCGCCACGACGTGTTCCTGTCGGCGCCGGAGGTGCGCGCGCACGCGTTCACCGAACTGGACGCCTGGCTGGGCTGGTTGCGGGATTTCCGCGGCGCACACTGAATCACGTTGCCGCGCAGGGTGTTCGCCGATGCGTGCCGTACCGGCGGCGTCGGCGGCACCTTTGACGGGTGCTATCGCGAGCCGGCGCTCACCACAGACCGGAGCGCAGCACGATCTCGGTGGCGAATTCGTGATCGGCCTTGATCGGCACATCGGCGGTGTCGACCTGGGTGACGCGGAATTCGCCGAAGACGTGGCGACCGCAGGAATCGGCGACCGCGCGCGGCAGGTCCTCGGTGGCGATGACGGTGGTGGGCAGTTCCACGGCGGGGCAGGTGGCATCGGCGGCGGTCCCGTCCACGGCGACGGCCGGATGCGGCCGCCCGGCCACCACCAGTCCGACGAAGCGGCCGAAGCCGCGCGCGCCCAGCTGCCAGGCCAGTTCCGCGCCCGCGCCGTACCCGGCCAGGTTGGCCCAGGCCACGCCGAGATCGTCGAGGATCGCATACACCGCGGCCTTGTCCAGGCCGTCGATCGACTCCACCGTGATGGTGCGCAGATCGGAATTGTGCAGTCGCTCGCACACCTGGTCGTAGACGTCGGCCGGAGCTCCGGCGTCGGGTAGCAGCAGCACCGTATGCCTGGACTCCGGCCCGCCGACTCGTACGGTCCAGGCGCGGTCACCGACCGCGATTTGCCGGGTCTCCATGCCGATCCACGCTACACGGGAGCGGGCGGGCGCACGCCATGTCCTCGGCCACGTTCCCGGCCGGTGATGACTCGGATCGCAGCGCTGTGAGGTGGGTGGAGCGAGTCTGGATTCGGCCCGCGGGCACACCCGGCGGCCGTGCTCAGCGGCCCAGGGTCACCGAGGGCAGACCCGCCGGCGCCCCGCCGCTGATCAGCCGCTCGAGAGCCGCGACGTCGAGGTGTTTCTCGATGAGGTCGGCGAGCAGGTCCAATTGCGCGGTCCGCACCGCCTCCACACTCGTGTCCGGCGCGACGGCGAATCCGGTGCGCCCGGCCTGCTCGGCGGCCTCGCGCAACCAGGCGCGGCGGAACTGGTCGGATTCGAGCAGTCCGTGCAGGTGAGTGCCCCGTACCGCACCGCGCACACTGCCTTCGGCGACGCCGCCGCGGTCGTCGTCCGAGGCGGCTCCGGCTACCTCGACCCAGGCCGGATCGCCGCTGCGCCGGACGCGGCCGTGGTGAATCTCGTAGCCCGACAAGGACATTCCGGCCACCGCGCCGCCGGTGGTCGCGCCCCGGCCGGCGCTGCGGCGCAGGACCTTGGGTTCGGCGAACTCGATATCGAGGTCGAGCAGCCCGAGGCCCGCGACCTGCCCGGCCGAGGACTCGACCTCGTCGTCGATGCGGCGACCCAGCATCTGATATCCGCCGCAGATCCCGAGGACCGGCTTGCCCGCCGCGGCGTGCGCGCACACTGCATCGGCGATTCCGGTGCGGCGCAACCAGTTCAGGTCCGAGACCGTGGATTTGCTGCCGGGCACGACGACGACGTCGATTCCGGCCAAGCGCGACGGATCGCTCACCCAGCGCACCGAAACCCCCGGCTCGCACGCCAGGGCCTCGATATCGGTGGAATTGGAGATGCGCGGCAGTCGGATGGCGCCGACGGTCAGCCATTCGGTGCCCACCGGCGGGCGAGGCCGGCCGACCGGGGCGTCGGCGACGGTGCCCAGAGAGTCCTCCGCGTCGATCCACAGCTCGTCGCTGAAGGGCAGGACACCGAGCGTCGGGCGGCCGGTGAGCGCGGTCAGCTGCTCCAGGCCCGGGCGCAGCAACTCCACGTCGCCGCGGAACTTGTTGACGATGTAGCCCGAGATCAGCTGCTGATCCTCGGGGTCGAGGATCGCCACGGTGCCGAACAGATGTGCCAGCACCCCGCCGCGGTCGATATCGCCCACCAGCAGCACCGGCAGCTCCGCCGCGCGCGCGAGACCCATATTCGCCAGATCCGTTGCGCGCAAATTGATCTCGGCGGGCGAGCCGGCGCCCTCGCAGATCACGACATCGAAGTCGGCGCGCAGGGCGGCCAGTTCCCCGGCGACCACCTCGCGCAACCGACGCCGGTGCCGGAAATAATCGCGGGCTCCCACGGTGTCGACGGCGATGCCCCGCACCACCAGTTGCGAGCGGCGATCGCTGCCGGGTTTGAGCAGGACCGGATTGAACCGCACGCTGGGTTCGAGTCCGCAGGCGCGCGCCTGCAATGCCTGCGCCCGGCCGATCTCGCCCCCGTCCAGGGTGACGACCGAATTGTTGGACATGTTCTGCGCCTTGAACGGCGCCACCCGCACGCCGCGCCGCGCCAGCATGCGGCAGATCCCGGCCACCACCACGCTTTTGCCGGCATCGGAGGTGGTGCCGGCGACCAACAGCGCGCCGTTCACCGCATCACCGCGACGGCCACACCCGCGCATCTCATGGGAGCGTGAGGATTTCGGCGCCTTCCTCGGTCACGACCAGCGTGTGCTCGAATTGCGCGGTCCACTTGCGGTCCTTGGTGACCACGGTCCAGCCGTCGTCCCAGATCTCGTAATCGATACCGCCGAGGTTGATCATCGGCTCGATGGTGAAGGTCATGCCCGGCTCGATGACCGACTCGATGGCGGGCTGGTCGTAGTGCAGGATCACCAGGCCGCTGTGGAAGGTGGGGCCCACGCCGTGGCCGGTGAAGTCGCGGACCACGCCGTAGCCGAAACGGTTCGCATACGACTCGATGACGCGCCCGATCACGTTCAGCGCCCGCCCCGGTCGCACCGCCTTGATGGCCCGCATGGTGGCCTCGTGGGTGCGCTCCACCAGCAGCCGGGCCTCCTCGTCGACGTCACCGGCGAGAAAGGTGGCGTTGGTATCGCCGTGCACACCGTTGATGTAGGCCGTGACGTCGATATTGACGATGTCGCCGTCCTCGATGACGGTGGAGTCCGGAATGCCGTGGCAGATCACCTCGTTCAGCGAGGTGCAGCAGGATTTGGGGAAGCCCTTGTAACCCAGCGTCGACGGGTAGGCGCCGTGGTCGCAGAGATATTCGTGCACGACCGCGTCGAGGTGATCGGTGGTGACGCCCGGGGCGACGGCTTTACCGGCCTCCTGCAGCGCCTGGGCGGCCAGTTTGCTCGCCAGCCGCATCTTCTCGATGGTCTCCGGCGTCTGCACCCACGGCTCGCGACCCTCGTTGACGGTCTTCTTCCAGGCGTACTCCGGCCGCTCGATCGAGCGCGGCACCTCGCGGACGGGCGAGAGCGTTCCGGGGACGAGCGGCTTGCGGGTGCGCACAGACATGCATTCAGACTATCCGCCCCCGGAGGCGCCCACGGCGGCGACGCCCGCTGTGCGCTGCGGTTACCGGGCGGGCGGCGTGGCGACGCCGCTGACGAGGTCGGTGTAGCCGTCGACCAGTTCGGCGAGGTGGTACCAGTGCTTATGGGTGGTGTCGCTGCGGGCGCCGTCACGGTCGATGGCGCGGTTGGCGGCGACCCAGCTGCCGGCCATGCGATCGACCATCGGCCCGAGGACATCGGTGCGCAGCGCGACGCCGGTGCGATAGCCCGGCAGTTCGCGTTCGACCCATTCGTTGATGTCGTCGATGAGTTCACCGCGGCGGCAGTCGATTTCCGCGATGAGAATCGGGTCGGCGATCTGCGCGCGCCGGGTGTGCAGCTCGGCCAGCGCCCGGGCGGATCGCAACAGTTCGCGGTCCTGGAATCGCCGACCTTGGAAGGCGCACAACAATTGCGGGGCTGCTGGTAACGCACTGGCAATCGAAGTCGTCATCGTCGCACCGTCATCACTGATCTCCGGATTTCGCTCGTCCGTAGTTCGGATCGAATGTGGCGAATCTAAGGGTAGATCGGATTCTGCTCTTGCATATGCAAGAACGCAAGATTGCGTCTGCATTGCCGGAATCACGGTGTGGTCACAGTCTTCCCGAACAAGGATACGCCTGCGACGTGCGGTGATGTCTCGAGAACGACTGTGCCGGCAATCATTTCACGGGACTGCCGTGGGTGGCCGGAACCCGCGACGGCGCGTCGGCGAGCTCCCGCGGCCCGCTCAGTGCGGCGCTAAACCACGCAAAACGATCTCCATACCTTCTCGAAATTCCTCCTCGGCCGAGATTTCTCGGGCCTGCGTGGCGGTTTCGATGAGGTAGGGATAGTCGGCCGAGGGCAGCGACGCGATCGCCGCGGTACCGGCCCCGCCGATCGCCGCATAGTGTTCGTTCTCCAGACAGCCGAGCAGGAAGGCCACCAGCGTCCGCTGAGCTATCACTCGCTCCCGCCCCGTGAAGCCGCCGGCGGTGAGGGCGGCGAGGGTGGCGTCCATCCAGCGCAGTGCGGCCGGACTCGCGTGCCGATGCCGCGGCACCAGCGGAGCCGTCGCCGGGTGCGCCGCGACCGCCGCCCGCATCCGCTCGAGCAGTAACGCCAGTTGCGCCCGCCACGGCGCATCGACGGGGGTGGACACGTCGACCTCACCGAGCACCCGATCGACGATCAGCACTTCGAGGGCCTCACGGTCGGCGACGTAGCGGTACAGCGCCATGGTGGCCATGCCCAATTCGGCGGCCACCGCACGCATCGTCAGCCCGGGCAGACCCGCGCGGTCGATGACCGCCAGGGCTGCCGCCGACAGGTCCGCGGTGGTCAGCGAGCGAGGACGGGGCACGGATTGACAGCGTACAAGATACGCGCATACTGGGTCGTAGGCGTACGAGGTACACCTACGTAGTGAGGAGCATTCATGTCGCCACCCACCACCGTCGCGAGCCGGACCCTGACCGCGGTCACCGGCACCGAGATTCCCGTCCCGGATCCCGACCGCCTGATCCACCTGCAATTCCGCCGGTTCGCCGGATGTCCCATCTGTCACCGGCATCTGCGCAGCTTCGTCACCCGACACGCCGAGATCGCCGCCGCCGGCATCCGCGAGGTCGCCGTATTCCATTCCCCGGCGGACGAATTGACCGACTACGCCGCCGATATCCCGCTGGAGCTGATCGCCGATCCGGACAAGGCGCTGTATCGCGAATTCGGTGTGGAATCCGCACCTCGCGCACTGCTGCATCCGCGGGCGTGGCCGGGTATCGCACTGGCGGTCGGGGGCGCCGTCGGCCCGATGGCACGCGGCGAACAACCCACGCCCCGCGGCACGCCGCAGGGCGGTCGCCTCGGCCTGCCCGCCGACTTCCTCATCGCCTCCGACGGCTCCATCGCCGCCGCCCATTACGGCTCACACGCCGACGACCAGTGGTCGGTCGACGAATTGCTCTCCTACGCAAAGGAATTCCGCTCATGATGACCATCGAACTGTTCGTCTCCGGGTCCACACCGACGCGCGAGCGCCGCGCCGCCCTGGCCGAACGCATCCTGCACGCCCTGACCACCGGCGAATCCGCACCCGAGCAGGTCCTCGCTCGCGCCCGGGAGTTGACCCACGTGCTGATCCACACGCCGGAGGTGTGGGCGACCGGCGGTCCCGATCCCTCGACCGCACCGCGTTATCTGGCCCGCGTGACGGTGCCCGGGTCCTGGAGCAACACGGAAGGATTCGGCGCGCACCTGATCGCGGCGATCACCGAGGCCGTCGCCGCGACCGAACCGGATCCGGACCGGCTGTCCCGGGACCCGCATTGCCTGGTGCAGATCATCGGCCTGCGCGAGGGCAATGTCGGCACGCTGGGACATGCCACCTCCGGAACCGAGATCACCCGGCTGATCACCCAGGACTACCACCCGGCCGAGGATCACCGGGACGTGCCCGACGGCCATGTGATCGATCCGGTGTGCGGTATGACCGTGGAGTGGGCGACCGCGCGCTTCACCCTGACGCACGACGGTGTCGACTACGCCTTCTGCGCGCCGGGCTGCCGGAAGGCCTTCGCCGAGGAGCATTCGATCACCGCAGGCGGCTGAACCGGTCCGGCCGGATCAGCTCGTACTCGCGTGCATCTCCCAGATCAGCACCTCACTCGGCGCCACGGCCGTGATGCGCTGCCCGCCGGTGCCCGTGGTGCGCACCGCGTCACCGGCGGACAGGGTGGTCCGCTCGTCCGGGCCCTCGAAGGCGACTGTTCCGCGGGCCACGAAGACATGACCGAACGGTGCCTCCGGCACCAGCACCGAACGGCCCGGGTCCAGCCGTGCGACGTGGAAGGCCGCGTAGCGGTTGCCGAGGGTGATCGCCGTCTCGGCGCGATGGCGAGGTATTCCGGATGCGACGGTGACCAGCTCGTTGCGTGACAGGTCGGCCTCGACGTCGGATTCCTGATAACCCGGCGCGCGGCCGGCCTCGTCCGGCGGTATCCACATCTGCACCACGTGCAGGTTCGCCCGCTCGCCGTACCCCGCACCGTTGCGTTCGGAATGCAGGATTCCGGTTCCCGCGCTCATGCGCTGGGCCAGGCCCGGCCGGATCAGGCCCGAGTGCCCCTCCGAATCCTGGTGCACCACAGTGCCTTCCAGCACCCAGGTCACGATCTCGGTATTCAGATGCTGATGGGTGTCGAAACCGGCACCGGCCTCGACGACATCCTCGTTGTGCACCAGCAACATTCCGTGCGCATGGGCGGCGAGATCGAAATTCCCGGTCGCGGGAAACGACTGCCGGGAATCGAGCCATTCGTTCCGCCAGCCGTATCGCTGGCCGGATCGTACGATCCGCACCGCCTCCGCTGCTGTCGGCGCCATGGCGATCGACCTCCGTTCCACCCGTGTTCTCCTGCTGCAATCCCCGGGCAATCGTGGATATTCCCGGGTGGGAACGACCGCGCCGGAACCCGCGGGACGGGCGGTATGCTCGCCCGACCGTTCCCGAATCCGTGGAACGTGCTCGAGCGTCCCGAATCTCACGAGGAGTACGCGCGCGATGGCAGGTAAACGCACAGTGCTGACGGTTCAGTTGCGGCGGTTGGCCGCACTGCTGTCGGAGATGCGTGAGCAGGCGGGGATCAGCAAGGAGGTGGTCAGCGCCCGCACCGGCATCAACGTCACCACGCTCTACCGGATCGAAACCGCGCAGGCGCGCCCGCAGCGGCGCACCCTCACCGCGATGCTCGACCTGTACGGCATCGGCGAACCGCAGCGCTCCGACGCGGTGCAGTTGCTCATGGAAGCGCAGAAACCGGGCATGTCGCGTCCGTTCGAGGCGGCCGTCTCGGAGGTCTACGCCGCCTACATCAATTTCGAAACCGAGGCGCTGTCGGCGCGACTGTTCCAGACCTCGTTCATCCCCGGCCTGTTGCAGACCGAGCGCTACGCGTGGGCGGTCCTGGATACCGCGATGCCCAAGGTCGAGACGTCGGTGATCGAACAGCGCCTGCGGGCCCGGGTGGAGCGTTCGAAGGTGCTGACCCGCGACGGTAATCCCCTGGAGTTGTGGGTGGTCCTCGACGAGGCCGCGATCCGGCGGGTGGTCGGCGGGCCCGAGGTGATGCGCGAACAGTTGCTGCGGCTCACCGAGGACACCGACAAGCGCAATGTCATCCTGCAAGTGCTCCCGTTCGGCGCGGGTGCGCACCCGGCGATGGTCGGCTCCTTCGTCGTCCTCGACTTCCCCGATCCGGCCGACCCCGAACTAGTCTACGTCGAGGGGATCGCCGGCGACGATATCGTGGAGGGCCACAACGAGATTCGTCGCTTCGGCGTGATGTTCGACCAGCTGCGCGCGATGGCCCTGAGTCCGCGCGACTCCGCGGAGATGATCAACGAGATCGCCGAGGGCCTGCGCTGATCGATGCCGGCGCGGCGCCGGTCACTGCCGGCTGGCGCGCCGGAATCCGACCGCCGCCGGCACGGCGAAGACGACCATCGCACCGACCGACCATCCCACCGTCGCCCACAGCGGCCCGCGCGCCGGCTCGCCGAGCGCCAGCGCGCGCATCGAGTCGATCGCCGTGGACATCGGCTGGTGTTCCACGATCGGCTGTGCCCAGCCGGGATAGGCCTCCAGTGGAACGAATCCGGTGCTGAAGAACATCAGCAGCGAGGAGCCGAGCGAAATGGCCTCCACCACGAACGTCTTCGCCGAATACACCGCGACCGCCGTCACCATCGTGGCGAATCCCAGTCCGTAGAGCAGCGGCACGCCGAGCACCGCGAGCGCGGCGGCCGGACGATGGAACCGGAAACCGAGCGCCATACCCACCGCGAACAGCACCACCGTGCACAGCACGATCCGGGCGACCTCGGCGAGCAGCCGCGACAGCAGTCCCGAGGCGCGATGGACCGGCAGCGCCCAGAAGCGGCCCAGCAGACCCGCATCCCGTTCGCGGCCGAGCGTCACCGCCCCGGCCAGCGATCCCGACATCACCGACACCACGGTCACCATCGGAACAGAACCGTAGAGCGCGTCGACGCCGGAGAACGAGGAGATCTGCCGACCGAGCACCGTATTCAGCATCACCAGCAGCAGCGCCGGGAAGACCAGGATCTGTGCCGTCGTGAGCGGATCGCGGCGCCAGCGCCGCAACAGCCGGCCGGTCTGCACCAGGGTCTGCGGCAGCAGATATCGCCAGCGCTCGGTATCCACCTGCACGGTCGCCAGTTCGCGCACCGCGGTGTCCGCCCGCGTCATCGCTGCCGCCGCACGGCCAGCACCACCGAACCGCCGCCGAAGACCAGCAGCCCGGCGGCCGTCCACACCACACCCGGTCCGACCGTCGACCGGTCCACCGCTGTCGCGAAACCCGGCTGGTCACCCGCGAGCGCCCGCATCGCGTCGACGAATTGCGACACCGGCTGATTCCGCGCGAAACCCTGGATCCACGGCGGGAATTGGGAGGCCGGCGCGAACCCGGTGGACACCATGCCGAGGATCAACTGCGGCAGCATCAGCACCTGGGTGGTGGCCTCCGGCGATTTCGACAATGCCCCCAACAGATCGCCGAACAGTCCCAGCATCAGCCCGACCGACACCGCGAACAGGACGAAGCCGACTGTTTCCCAGAAGCTTCCGCCGAACCGGAAGCCGATCACGTGCGCGGCCAGCAGCGCCGCCACCAAGGCGATCGTGATGCGGTATCCGGTAGCGGCGGTGCGGGCGACCAGCGGGGCGATCGGCGGAATCGGCATGGTCGCCAGCCGGGCGTCGAGACCGTCGCGGGCGTCGACCGCCGCGCGCAGCGCGGCCGCGGTCGCGCAGAACGACACCGCCTGCATGACGATCATCGGCATCAGGAACTGGGCGTAGCTGCTCGCGCCGTGCCCGGCGAAGCTCATCACCCGATTCAGCGGTACGTAGAAGCCGAGGGTGAACACCGTCGGCGCCAGCACCGCGGTGAGCACCTCGCCGTTGCGCAGCGAGGGCCGGATCTGGCGGCGGGTCAGCACCCAGCACGGCAGCCACCAGCCGCGCAGCACGGCATGCGTGCCCCGCCGCGGCACCGGCTGGATTCGCACTGTCATTGCCTGCTCCGTTCGCACGCGGTCGGCATCCGTCCATCACACCAGACACCGGGCCGCCGCCGCGCGATCTCGGCGCGAGCGGGGCCCGATTCGCGGTGTATGTCGCGGCTTACCCCGTCTCGTCCCGGACGAACCGGACTCTGCCGCGTGGTCGTCCCACCCTCGGCGCCGCGGGGAACTATGCTGTGCGCCGTGCTCGAACCCCAACCCGCCGTCGCGCCCCATCCGGATATCGCCCATCTGGCTCCGCTGCTGGGCACCTGGCGGGGCTCCGGCCACGGGGAGTATCCGACCATCGAGCCGTTCGACTATCACGAGGAGATCCGATTCGGCCACGTCGGCCGGCCGTTCCTCACCTATCGGCAGCGCACCCGCCACGCCGGCGACGGCCGCTCGCTGCACGCCGAAACCGGCTACCTGCGCTCGACCGGCGCGGACCGGGTGGAGCTGATCCTCGCGCACCCCACCGGCATCACCGAGATCTGCGAGGGGCGCATCGCGGTCGTCGAGGACGGACTGCGGCTCGAGCTCGATTCCACTCATATCGGCACCTCGAGTACCGCGAAATCGGTCACCGCGCTGGGCCGCTCGATTCATCTGTCCGGGGACACGATCGACTACAAGCTGCGAATGGCGGCCGTCGGGCAACCGACGCAACATCATTTGTCGGCCAGCTTGCGCCGAGCTGAACAGAATTAAGAATTGACGGTATAACCAGGCTTTTCGTGGTCTCTTCCGCTGCGCGTTCCGGCGCAGGGGGTTGTCGGCGCGCGGTTCGCCGGTTTACGGTTTTCCGGGTCGGCTAATAGTCGGCGAACCGATGGTTCGATGCCAGTGGCTCTCACTCACCGATAAGGGAGAAGACCATGAAGCGTTCGACGCTCACGCTGATCACCGCGGGAATGATCCTCGCCGGGACCGGGGCCGTGGAGATTCTGGGAGACGGTTCGGCCGGGGCGTCACCCCCGACCGAGCACGCGACCTCGGCCACCGTCGGTGGAACGGAGGTGCAGGGACAATAAACGGCTCACGAACGTCACCGCTTTCACCCCCGTGACCGGACGCCACCGAGCGTCCGGTCACGTGTATTCAGGGGCTCCCGAAAATCTTCGTCCGCACGGCGCGCACACGCCCCGGCTCAGGCACTCCCCGGTGGCAGAGCCGCCAGCATATCCCTGGTCACCGCGACCGCATTGTCCGAACTCCCGCCGCGGACCAGCAGCGTCGCCCACGCGAGATCGCCGCGATAGCCGATGAACCACGAATGCGATCCGCCGTCGACCTCCGCCTCACCGGTCTTGCCGAACACCTCGCCCTGGTCGGCGATCCGCTCGGCGGTACCGCCGGTGACCACCTTGCGCATCATCGCCTGCAGGCCCTCCACCACCTGCGGCGACAGGCTCGGCCGGTCGCCGTGGACGGCCGTCTCGTGCCCGGAGATCAGATACGGCGTCGGCGCCGACCCGTGCGCGACCGTCGCCGCCACCAGCGCCATGCCGAACGGGCTGACCACCACCCTGCCCTGGCCGATCCCGTCCTCGGTGCGAACCACCTCGTCGTCGGCGCGCGGCACCGAACCCGACACGGTCGGCAACCCGGCCACGGTGTAGTCCGGGCCCACCCCCATCCGCGCCGCCGCGTCGGTCAGGGCCGCACCGGGCAGTTCGCTGGCCAATTTCGCGAAGGCCGTATTGCAGGACCGCTCGTACGCCGTCGACATCGGCACATCGCCGAGGGAGAACAGGTCGTAGTTGGGAATTGTCCGCTCCCCCACCACGATTCGGCTCGGACACGGCACGACGGTATCCGGATTCGCGATGTCCGCGGTCATCGCGGCGGCGGCGGTGACGGTCTTGAAGGTGGAGCCGGGCGGATATAGTCCGGTCGTCGCGACCGGCCCGTCGGTGTCGGCGGCCTCGTTCTGCGCCACCGCGAGGATCGCTCCGGTGGAGGGCTGGATCACCACCATCATGGTCTGCTCGCGGCGCGGGTCGACGGCCCGCTGCGCGGCGTTCTGCACGGTGCGGTCGATACTCAGCGAGAACGACGGGGCCGGTTGCGGCGCAACCTCTTTCAGCACATCGGTATCGACGCCGTCGGCATTGACGGTGACCACACTCCAGCCCGCCTTGCCGTCGACCTCGTCGATGACGGTCTTGCGGATCTGCGTCATCAGATCGGGCGCGAAATGCCGGTCGGTGGGAAGCAGATCCCACTGCCGGTCGGTGGTCACTCCGGGCAGGCCCAGCAACTGTCCGCTGACCTGGTCGAATTCCCAATCGCTGAGGCCCAGGACGAGAGTGGGACCGTGTTGTTTCCGGGCGGCGGCCAGGATCGCGTCGGTGGTCAGGGTGTCGTCGAACTGGTTGAGCGCGGCCGACAGCGCTCCGGCCACATAGCCCGGATCCGGGGCGTCGGACACCGCGAACGAAATCCGGTGCACGACCCCCGGAACCAGGACGTCGCTGCCGGATCGTTCGTTGACCCGGGCCCGCGGAGCCGCAGTGGTGCGCAGGTGCAGGCTTTGGGTGTCGCCCAGTTTCGGATGGATGTCCGAGGCGCTCCAGCGCACCTTCCACTGCCCGTCGCTGCGGCCCATCTGCAACTGGCCGGAGTAGCTCCAGGCGCGGTCCTTCGGCAGTGTCCACTCGTAGGTGTAGTCGA
Organism: Nocardia sp. 852002-20019_SCH5090214; assembly: GCF_001665865.1. Taxonomy (NCBI): domain Bacteria; kingdom Bacillati; phylum Actinomycetota; class Actinomycetes; order Mycobacteriales; family Nocardiaceae; genus Nocardia; species Nocardia sp. 852002-20019_SCH5090214. The sequence goes on from NZ_LZMK01000123.1 coordinate 111,457, forward strand.
CGGTAGCGGTGTCGCCGGTGACGCGCGCGGAACCGGTGTGCGCGGCCAGGTGCTGCGCCTGCAGGTTCTGCCACGCCGAAGCCAATGCCGCCGAGGCCTTCTCGGGCTGCGTGGTCAGATCGGCGGCGTGCGCCGCGTCCTGCCGGGCGAAGGCGGACAGGAAGGAGTCGGCGGCGGCGACCGGACCCTGCGGTCCGGACGAACACGCGCTCGCCGTCACCACGACGGCGGCGGCCGCACCCAGCACCAGTGCGCGCGGCGCACATCTCGACTTCCACATTGCCACCGATGGTAGCCAGCCGGTCGCTGGTAAACGTTGCGACACACTGGTTTTGCACAGTAAGCGGGGAAACCCGCGCGCTCAGTCCACGAGGATCGTCGCGAATGTCGCGACCTGATGGAAGCCGACCTTGGCGTACGCGCGGCGGGCGACCTCGTTGTAGGAGTTCACGTACAGGCTCGCGGTGCGCCCGGCCGCGACCACCGCGTCGGCGACCGCGGCCGTCCCGGCGGTGCCGAGACCGCGACCCCGCCACTGCGGATGGACCCACACGCCCTGGATCTGACCGGTCCGCCGCGACATCGCCCCGACCTCGGCCTTGTAGACGACCTGGCCGTCCTCGAAGCGCGCCCACGCGCGGCCCGCCTCGATGAGGCTCGCCACCCGGCGCCGGTATCCGCGACCGCCGTCGCCGGCCCGCGGATCGACACCGATCTCCTCGGTGAACATCGCGACCGCGGCGACCAGATACCGTTCCAGCTCGTCGCTGCGCACGCGACGCACCTTCGGATCGGGGATGGCGCGGGCGCGGCCGTCGAGGGCCAGCAGCGGCTGATCGGCGCGGATCTCACGCGGCGGACCCCACCGCTGTTCCAGCGTCTCCCACAGCGGCAGCGCCAATTCCTGGCGGCCCACCACCGAGGAGCACACCCGCGGCCACCGGGCCGCGCGATCGGCGAAGGCCCGCATATCGTCGGTCGTTCCGCGCAACGGCACCAGATTGGCGCCGGAGAAACACAGCGAATCCGCCGGGGTACGCCGCGTCCACAATTCCCCGCCGCCGCGGTTGTCCAGGCCGTATTCCTGCAGACGCGCGGCAACCATGCACCCGGCCACCGGATCGGTGTCCAGCACTTCCAGCACCTGCGCCAGATCGCGATCCGCGAGCTGACGAGCACCGGAAATCCGTGACCGGCGCGACGGTTCCAGCACACTCCGCACGCTCCCAGCCTGCCATGAACGACGCCTGCGTGCGGGGGCTTTGCTCGGCTCCAAGGGCAGAATGCGCCCGGCGCGCAACACGCCCGCTCCCCTGTCCGCGTCCGGCGGTCAGCCGACGGTCACGACGGGCTCGCCGTTCTCGGCGTCGGTACCCATCTCGTCGGCGATGCGCATGGCCTCTTCGATCAGCGTCTCCACGATCTGGTGTTCCGGCACGGTCTTGATGACCTCGCCCTTCACGAAGATCTGGCCCTTGCCGTTACCGGAGGCGACACCCAGATCGGCCTCACGAGCCTCACCGGGACCGTTGACCACACAGCCCATGACCGCCACCCGCAGCGGCACCTCGAGACCCTCCAGACCCGCGGTGACCGCGTTGGCGAGGGAGTAGACGTCGACCTGCGCACGTCCGCAGGACGGGCAGGACACGATCTCGAGTTTGCGCGGACGCAGATTCAGCGACTGCAGGATCTGCCCGCCAACCTTGACCTCCTCGGCGGGCGGCGCGGACAGCGAGACCCGGATGGTGTCGCCGATGCCCTCGCTGAGCAGGGCGCCGAAGGCCACCGCCGATTTGATCGTGCCCTGGAAGGCCGGCCCGGCCTCGGTGACGCCCAGGTGCAGCGGGTAGTCGCACTGTGCGGCCAGCTGCCGGTAGGCCTCGACCATGACCACCGGATCGTTGTGCTTGACCGAGATCTTGATATCGCCGAAGCCGTGCTCCTCGAACAGGCTCGCCTCCCACAGCGCCGACTCCACCAGTGCCTCTGGGGTGGCCTTGCCGTATTTCTCGAGCATGCGCTTGTCCAGCGAGCCCGCGTTCACGCCGATCCGGATCGGGATCCCGGCGGCACCGGCGGCCTTGGCGACCTCCTTGACCCGGCCGTCGAACTCCTTGATGTTGCCCGGATTGACGCGCACGGCGGCACAGCCGGCATCGATCGCGGCGAAGATGTAGCGGGGCTGGAAGTGGATGTCCGCGATCACCGGGATCTGCGACTTCTTCGCGATCATCGGCAGCGCGTCGGCGTCCTCCTGCCGCGGGCAGGCCACGCGCACGATGTCACAGCCCGAGGCGGTCAGTTCCGCGATCTGCTGCAGCGTGGCGTTCACGTCGTGGGTCTTGGTCGTGGTCATCGACTGGACGGAGATGGGGTGATCACTGCCCACTCCCACCGTGCCCACCATCAGCTGGCGCGTTTTACGCCGCGGTGCGAGGACCGCCGCCGGTGCGGCCGGCATCCCCAGGGTGATGGCTGTGCTCACGTTCGGCTGCCTACTTTCGTCTGCGTCTGGTGCACCCGTTCGTTGCCGAGTCTAGTGCGGGCGGTATGAGAGCGACCTGTGAGAGCACCGACACCCCGGCCGGTGAACCACGCACTCATGGTCCGCCACCACCGCCGAACGACTGTGACCAGGACCGTACCGTCGCCGGGCCGAGCTGCCCGGCACACCCGGTATGCCCGGTCATCCGCGTTTTTCCGCCCGGATGCCGAGGTGGCTACCGTAGACGAGCCGAAGACCGGCAAGCACCGTCGCGTTCAGGAGGATTCACCGGATGTACATCCCGCGACCACGTGTCGGGCGGCGCTGACCGTGCGCCTGGCGATGACTCCCGAACTGCCCGCCGACCCGGAAGCGGCTGCGGCACTGCAGGAACGATTGCGCGATTCGGTGCTCACCTACGACCCGGCGGCCGCCGCGATTTCGCACCGTCGCGGGCCTGGATTCGGCCTACGACGAGTCCGGCGCGGTCGTCGCCGCCGTCGTGGTCCTCGATCTCGACACGATGGCGACCGTCGACACCGCCGTCGCCCGCGGCACGACGCGGTTTCCGTACGTGCCCGGCCTGCTCGCGTTCCGGGAACTGCCGACCACCCTGGCCGCGCTGGAACGCCTCGAGACCACGCCCGACCTGCTGGTCTGCGACGGCCAGGGCATCGCCCACCCGCGGCGCTTCGGGCTGGCGTGCCATCTGGGGGTGCTGACCGGCCTGCCGTCGATCGGCGTCGCCAAGACGGTGTGGGGTCGATGCGACGAGCCCGATGCCGCGCGGGGTTCGGTATCCGACATCACGGTGGACGGCGAGGTGGTCGGCCGGGCGCTGCGCACCCAGCCCGGGATCAAACCGGTGTACGTGTCGGTGGGCCATCGCATCTCCCTCGACACCGCGTGCGCCCAGGTTCTCGCGCTCGCACCGAAGTACCGCCAGCCGGAGACCACCCGCCGCGCCGACCATCTGTGCCGAACACTGTTGCGCGACAGCGTCTCTCGCGGCTAGGGAAGCGCCCGGGCACAGCGGGCGAGCAGCGCCGGGTGGCAGCACCGAACCAGCCTACGAAGGCGACCATCGGCAACTTCATCGCTAATCGACGATTCGCGTTGCGCGGACCCGCGAGATTCGCCGAACACCACCGCCACCCGGAGCGACGGCAATCAATGTCCGGGCGGCGCCAGAGTCGAATGTCACCTCGTTTCAGATATTCGTTCTCGAATTGCGATCGCGCCTGATGCGGTCGATTGTTTTCCGTTTCGTCGTACCCGATCGAAGTAGCCGAAATCCGATGACTATTCGCCGATCGCCACCGGACGCGAACCCTTTACTCCGATCCGGGTCGGCCGCGTGCGATCGCCGCGAACACTACATATCAAGACGAACACCGCAGATCAGACGGCACGACAGGGGAACGGCCACCGGAGGCGGATATGACGAATCACGAAAGAGCAAGGCGCCGTCGAATTTCGCGCCCGATTCGTGCCTTGACGACCATCGCCGCCGGGCAGACGATAGACCGATGACCGGCGATGAGGAATTGATTCAGGTCGAACAAGTCATCGAGCGAATGATCGCGCGCCACCCGTCCGTCCCGCCGGGGGACATAGAACTCATCGTGCGCGACATCCACAAGCGCTTCTCCGATGCGCGAGTACACGACTTCGTCCCTCTACTCGTCGAGAAGGCAGCACGGCAAGCGATCAGCATCCGGCCCGCAGGAACACCGGCATCCGCGTCTCGCACCCGTCCGCGCGGCACGCGCGCAGTGACGGTCATCTGAGGAGACGAGTACGTGGGGAAGAAGTCCCGCCACGGCAAGCGCCGGGCCGACACCCCGGGGAACACGCTCACCGAGCGTTCCCACCGTCCGCCGCGAAGCTCGGCGGAGCTGTCCGGCGCGCAGGAATCCGCGGCGGCGAGGTCGAACGAACCGATATCGAACACGCCGATGTCGAACAAGGAGTACCGGCGGCTGCTGCGGCCGTTGCAGGCCGAACTGGTCGCCCTGCAGGAGTGGGTGAAGGACTCCGGCGCGCGGCTCTGCCTCGTCTTCGAGGGCCGCGACACGGCCGGTAAGGGGGGAGTCATCAAGGCCATCACCGCGCGCGTGAGCCCGCGGGTGTTCCGGGTCGTCGCCCTGCCCGCCCCCACCGAGCGGGAGAAGTCGCAGATGTACATCCAGCGCTATCTGCCGCATCTGCCGGCCGCCGGCGAGGTCGTCATCTTCGACCGCAGCTGGTACAACCGGGCCGGCGTCGAACGGGTGATGGGTTTCTGCACCGACGAGCAGGCCCGGCACTTCCTCGAGCTGATTCCGACGGTGGAACGCGAGATCGTCGACTCGGGCGTCATCATGCTGAAGTACTGGCTGGAGGTCGGTCAGGACGAGCAGACGCGGCGGCTGCAGAGCCGCATCGACGACCCCCGCAAGATCTGGAAACTGTCGGATCTGGATCTGCGCTCCTACAGCCGCTGGTACGACTATTCGCGGGCACGGGACGAGATGTTCCACTTCACTGACACCGGCTGGGCGCCCTGGTATATCGCGGCCACCGACGACAAGAAGCGCGGCCGGCTCAACATCATCAGTCACCTCCTCGGCCGGATCGACTACGAGCCGCTCGATCGACCGCAGGTCGTGCTACCGGATCGGCAGAGCGCGAACGGCTATCGCGTCCCACCGCAGCCGCTGCACTGGATTCCGACGCCGTACTGAGAGTTGCGAGCCGAGGGAGAGGACGAGCGTTATGGCGGACACACAAGCGGTGCCCCGGAATCCGTCCGCCGGCGCACCGGCACCCGAACCTGCCGATTGGCACGCCCGCGACGCCGACGCGGTGGTGACTGCGCTCTCCTCGGACCGGCACGCCGGACTCACCACCGCCGCGGCCGAGCAGCGGCGTAAACGCTACGGCCCCAACGAAATAGCCGCCGAGCCCGCACCGGCGCCCTGGGCCGTCGCGCTGCGACAGCTCCGCGATCCGATGAACCTGATGCTGGTCGCGGTGGTGGTGGTCAGCGTCGTCATCGGCGAGATTCCGACGGCCGTCGTGGTCGGGGTGCTGGTCGTGCTCAACGTCGTACTCGGCACGCGACAGGAACTCGTGGCGCGCGCGAGCGTGGACGCGCTGGCGAAGATGCAGTCGGCGCAGGCGCGGGTGGTGCGCGACGGAGTGCTGACCCAGCTCGACGCGCTCGAGCTGGTGCCCGGCGATATCGTCCAGCTCGAAGCGGGCGATATCGTCCCCGCCGACGGCCGGCTCGTCACCTCCGCGACGCTGGAGACCCAGGAGGCGGCGCTCACCGGTGAAAGCGCCCCCGTGGCCAAGGATCCCGGCACCCTCGCCGCCGCGGACGTACCGCTCGGCGACCGCGGCGACATGGTCTATCAGAACACCTCGGTCACCCGGGGGACCGCCACCATGGTGGTCACCGAAACCGGGATGAACACCGAGATGGGCCGGATCGCGTCCATGCTGTCGGCGGTCCCCCCGTCGAGATCACCGCTGCAGCGTGAGCTGGATTCGCTGACGAAACTGCTCGGGGTGATCGCGTGGACGGCGGTGGCGATCATCGTGGTGATCGGTGCGCTGCGCGGCCAGGATGTGACAGCGGTACTACTGCTGGGCATTTCGATGGGCGTCTCCGCGATTCCCACCGGGCTGCCGACCTTCGTCCAGGCGATGCTGGCCTACGGCGCACGCCGCCTCGCCGACGCCAAGGCCGTGGTCAAGAACCTCACCGATGTCGAGACGCTGGGCGCGACCAGCGCGATCAACTCGGACAAGACCGGCACCCTGACCATGAACCAGATGACGGTGCGATCGCTGTTCTTCCACTGCCGCTGGTACGGCGTGACCGGAGAGGGCTACAGCACATACGGAACGGTCACCGAGGCCGCGGGCGAAGGCGTCCCGGATTTCAGCCTGCTCGCCTATGGTCTGTGCCTGGACAGCGACGCCACCGTGTCCGACACCGGAGAGGTGGTCGGCGATCCGACCGAAGCGGCGCTGGTGGTACTGGCGGCCAAGCTCGGCATCGACGCTCCGCTCACCCGCCGCGCCTACCCGCGCATCGCCGCGGTGCCCTTCGACTCGGCCTACAAATTCATGGCCACCTTCCACCATCTGCGCGTCGACGATCGGACTCGATTCGTCGAATTGGTCAAGGGCGCACCGGATATGGTCCTGGCCCGCTGCGCGAGCGCCTACCGCCCCGGCCGCACGGAGGTGCCGATCGACGAGGCGCGCGCCGAGATCACCGCCGCGATGCACACCATGTCGGAGCAGGGCCTGCGCGTTCTCGCCTTTGCCGTCCGGATCCTCGACGGCCGGGTGGACGCCGCGCGGGCCGATCCCATGTCGCTGGTCGAGAATCTCACCTTCGTCGGCATGGTGGGTATCATCGACCCGCTGCGGCCCGAGGCGGTCGATTCGGTGCGCATCGCCCACGAGGCAGGGATCGACGTGCGCATGATCACCGGCGACCACGCGATCACCGCCGCCGCGATCGGAGCCGAACTCGGGCTGGGGCCGGGGGCGGTCGGCGGCGCGGAACTGCAAGCCATGACCGACGAGCAACTGGCCGAGGCGCTGCCGAATCTGCACGTGTTCGGCCGCGTGACCCCCGAGGACAAGCTGCGGCTGGCCGGCGTGATGCAGCGCGGCGGCGCGGTGGTGGCGATGACCGGTGACGCGGTCAACGATGCCGCCGCGTTGAAGAAGGCCGATATCGGCGTCGCGATGGGTTCGGGCAGCGAGGTCACCAAACAGGCCGGCAAAATGGTGCTCACCGACGACAACTTCGGGACGCTGATCACCGCGATCCGCCTCGGCCGGGCCATCTACGACAAGATCGTGTCCTACATTCGGTATCAGATGTCGAAACTGTTCTCCCTGGTGCTGCTGTTCTTGGTGGCCAGCATCTTCGACATCAACCACGGCGTCGCGCTGACTCCGCTGATGGTGCTGTTCCAGCACTTCTTCATCACGCTGTTTCCGGTCGCCGTCATCATGACCGACCCGCCGCCGGCGAATCTGATGAACAAGCCGCCGCGCGATCCGGCGATGCCGATCGCCAACCGGACCGCGTTCGCGCAGTGGCTGGCCTACGGTGTGCTGCAGTTCGCGGTCGCCCTTGCCGCCATGCTGCTGGCTCCCGGCGAGATGAGTACGGACACCGCCTCGGTGCCGATGACGACGACCTTCGTGGTGCTGTCACTGGGTTCGGTCCTCGCCGGGCTCGCGATGCGTCGCGATCCCGAATCCGGTTTCACCGCACCGGTTCTCGGTGCGCTGAAGATCTTGTCGATCCCGGTCGTCGTCACCGTGCTTGCCGTGGAATTGAGTTTCCTGCAGGATCTGCTGATGACGACATCGCTGACGGGTGGCCAGTGGCTGGCCTGTCTCGGCTGGTCGGTGCTGATCCCGATCGCGATCGAGGCGGAGAAGGCGCTGCGGCGCAGGCGCATCCGCCACAACGCACCGCAAATTCCGCTCAATACTGCGGCCGCGGTGACGCCGCTGCGTGCCCGGGCGCACTGAGGCGCGGCCGTGGGCTGGCGAGACAGTATCGGCCGGCTGCCCGGAATCGCGACCGCGCGTGGATATCACCGTGACTGGCTGCGCGCGGATGTGACCGCGGGCCTCGTCCTGACCGCGCTCCTGATTCCCGCGGGCATGGGCTACGCCGAAGCCGCCGGGCTGCCCGCCTACGCCGGCCTGTACGCGACCATCGTTCCGCTGCTCGCCTACGCCGTGGTCGGCCCGTCGCGAATCCTCGTACTCGACCCCGACTCGTCGCTGGCCCCGCTGATCGCGGCGGCGGTGCTGCCGCTGGCGGCCGCCGGTGATCCCCGCAGCGCCCTCGCGCTGGCGGGCGTACTGGCCGTACTCGTCGGCCTCATCCTGCTCGTCGGCGGTTTCCTGCGCCTCGGATTCGTCACCGAACTGCTGTCCAAACCCATCCGGCTGGGATATCTGAACGCCATCGCGCTGATCGTCGTCGTCGGGCAGGTGCCCAAACTGCTCGGATTCTCGGTCGAGGAGACCGGTCTGCTCGCCGAGATCGCGGCCATCGTCCGGGCGGTCTTCCACTCCGGCATCGAACCGGTCGCAGCGGCCGTCGGCATCGGATCACTCGCCGTCATCGTGATCTTCCGGATGTGGCTGCCGATCGTGCCGGGTGTGCTCGTCGCGGTCGTGGCCGGCATCGTGATCTCCGCGGCCGCCGGGCTCACCGACGAGATCGGGATGGTCGGCGCGTTGCCCGAGGGCCTGCCGCTGCCCTCGGTCGGCGGGGTCGGCCGGCACGAGGTCGCTCGCCTGATCGGGCCCGCGGCGGGTATCGCGCTGATCGCCTTCGCCGACAGCGGCGTCCTGTCGCGCACGTTCGCCTCGCGCCACGGCGAGGACGTCGACGGCAGTACGGAAATGAAAGCGATCGGGGTCGCCAATGTGGCCGGCGGGCTGTTCGGCGGATTTCCCGTGTCCGCCAGCGGCTCTCGCACCCCCGTCGCCGAACAGAACGGTGCGCATACGCAATTGGCGGGTGTGGTCGGAGCGGCCGCGGTGTTGCTGTTCGTCCTCATCGCCCCCGGACTCACGGCCTACCTTCCCGACGCGACGCTCGCGGCGGTGGTGATCGTCGCGGCCACCGCGTTGATCGATGTGCGCGGCCTGGTCCGGATGTGGCGGATGAGCACGGTGGAATTCGGCCTCGCCGTGGCCGCGTTCCTGGGCGTCGCGCTGGTGGGCGTCCTGCAGGGCATTCTGGTCGCGATCGGGCTGTCGTTCGTCGCGGTGGTCGCGCGGGCCTGGCAGCCGTACCGCACCGAACTCGTCGCCACCGCGGACCGGCCGGGTTTCCACGACATCGAACGCCACCCCGAGGGACACCGCTTCCCCGGCCTGGTGCTGGTGCGTTTCGACGCGCCCCTGTTCTTCGCCAACGGCCAGATCTTCGACGACTACGTGCGCTCGCTCGTCGCGCGGGCTCCGTACCCGGTCGAATGGGTGGTCGTCGCCGCCGAACCGATCACCGGCCTCGACACCACGGCCGTCGACGAACTCGTCGATCTCGACCGGTACCTCGAGGGCCGCGGGATCCGGCTGGCCTTCGCGGAGATGAAAGGGCCGATCAAGGACACGATCATCCGCTTCGGCGTCGGCGACCGGTTCGACGCGACGCATTTCTACCCCACCGTCGACGCAGCGGTCGATGCCTTCCAGCACCGATCCGATCACACGACCGATACCTGAGCGCCCGGGACGAGGCCTGCCATGAACCACATCTACGCCGAAGAGCCACCCTCGCACCGCCGATCCGGAGACGCAGCGAACGACGGCGGCCGCTCGCTGCGCGCCCGATCACGCTGGGCGCGAACAGCATTCGTCTTCGCCGGTGCGGCCGTGGTGGTGCCGGTCGTGTTCGCCGACGTGCTGGGTACCCTCGCGCTGCTGATCGTCGGTGCGGGCGGGGTGGTGGTGACGGTGGCCGCGCTGTACTGGTTCGTGAGCGACCGTGGGGCCATTCGGTGGGTGTCGGCGATCGTGGCGGTGGCGGCGCCGATCGTGGTTCTCGTCATGTTCGTGCGCACGGGCCTGCTGTGGGTCGTGCTAGTGGCGGGCGCGCTGGCCTTCGCGTCCATGTTCTGTGCTCGCGCCGCGCTACGGCCGGGTGAGGCCCACACGACGGCGATCGAATACTCCGCGCCGCCACCGCGACGACCGTTCCTGATCATGAATCCCCGCTCCGGGGGAGGGAAAGTCGCGAAGTTCGATCTGCGGCGCCGAGCCGAAGAGCTGGGCGCAGAGGTTGTGCTGATGGAGGGTCGCGTCGATGTCGCCGCCCTGGCTCAGGAGGCCGTCGAACGAGGTGCGGACCTGCTGGGCGTCGCGGGCGGCGACGGGACCCAAGCGCTCGTGGCCGGGGTCGCCGCCGCGCACGACCTGCCGTTCCTCGTGCTCAGCGCGGGCACGCGCAATCATTTCGCGCTGGACCTCGGGCTCGACCGCACCGATCCGGCGACCGGGCTCGACGCGTTGCGCGACGGCGTGGAGATGCGCGTCGACCTCGGCCGGATCAACGGCCGGCCGTTCGTCAACAACGCCTCGTTCGGCGTCTACGCCGAGATCGTGCGCAGCCCCGCCTATCGCGACGACAAGACCGCGACCGTCCTGCGCCTGCTCCCCGATCTGCTCGCCGGCCACAGCGGGACCAAGCTGGTGGCGCGTATCGGCGCCACCACGGTCACCGGCCCGCAGGCGGTGCTGGTGAGCAACAATCCCTACGGCACCAGCGATCTCGCCGGGCTGAGCCGCCGCGACCGCCTCGACCGCGGCGTGCTCGGGGCGGTCACGGTCTCGGTCTCCGATACCCGCGCGGCATTGGGTCTGATCCGTCGCACACACAGCCACGGACTGACCCAGCAGACCGCATCCGAAGTCGTCGTCGAGGCCGAGAGCTCACCGATCCCCGCCGGCGTCGACGGGGAATCGCTGCTCCTCGACACACCGGTGCGATGCGTCGTGGAACCCGGCGCGCTGCGCGTGCGCGTACCGCGCAACCGCCCCGGAACCCGCCCTGCCGCAGCCGCTCTGGACTGGCTGCGCCTGCGCGATCTGGCGCTCGGTCGCGCGAGCGCCGAATCCGCTACGGGAACAGCTTGATCGGGTTCACGATGTCGGCGACCAGGGTGAGGATCATGTACGCCCCGCCGATCACCACCACCACGTAGGTGGCGGGCAGCAGTTTCAGGTAGTCGACCGGAGCGCCGTTGGGCAGGCCCTTGCGGTTGCGCCACATGTTGCGCAGCTTCTCGAAGATCACCACCGCGATGTGGCCGCCGTCCAGCGGGAGCAGGGGCAGCAGGTTGAACGCGCCGAGGAAGAAGTTCAGGCTGGCCAGCACCAGCACGAACGCACCCCACAGCCCATGTTCGGCGGTTTCGCCGCCGATCTTGCTGGCGCCGTAGACGCTGACCGGAGTGTCGGCATCGCGCTGGCCGCCGGTGACCGCATGCCAGAGGCTGACCACCTTGCTCGGCATCTGCGCCAGCGAGGCGAACGTGCGGCCGAACATGTCACCGGTGAATGCCACCGAGGCCGGAACCGCGGAGATCAGGTTGTGCTTCACGGGACCGTAGAAGTCCTGTGCCACACCGACTTTGCTCACGTACACCGGCGTGGTGACGCGCTCGGAACTGTCGGTGGACTTCAGCGGATAGGTCGCCACCCGCTCCGGGGTCACCGGAATCTGCAGGGTCTGATCGTCACGTTTCACCGTGTAGACGACCGGGCCGTTGGCCTTCTCGGTGATCGAGCGGAAGTCGTTCCAGGTCTTGACGGGCTTGCCGTCGATCGCGGTCACCAGATCGCCGCGCTTCAGCCCGGCGCGTTCGGCCGGGCCGGGGCCGGTGCACTTCTGCATCGACCCGTCGGGGTTCTGCGCGGGCACGCAGCCGGCCGGGTAGATCTGGGTGGCTGGCGGCGAATCCAGCCGGGGCAGCCCCCAGGCCACCGCGAGCAGCATGATCAGCAGGAAGCCCAGGATGAAGTTCATCGCGATGCCGCCGAACATCACCACCAGCCGCTTCCAGGTGGCCTGCCGGTACATCGCGCGATGCAGGTCCTCGGGTGGAACCTCGTCCAGCGCGGTCATCCCCGCGATATCGCAGAAACCGCCCAGCGGCAGCGCCTTGAGGCCGTATTCGGTCTCACCGCGGCGGAACGAGAACACCTTCGGCCCGAAGCCGACGAAGTAGCGGCGCACCTGCATGCCGGTGGCCTGCGCCGCCCACATGTGGCCACATTCGTGTAGCGCCACCGATACCGTGATGCCGAGGGCGAACAGCACGAATCCGATCGCGAAGCCCATGCGGTATGGAACCCTCCTGAATCAGTTGCTCACGAGCGTGCGCGCACGCTGTCGCGCCCACGCATCCGCCGCGAGCACCTCGTCCAAGGTACTGGGTTCCGCGGCCCAGCGGTCGGCCGACTCGACGACCCGCGCGACCGTGCGCACGATATCCGGGAATCGCAGCGCACCGTCGAGGAATGCCTGCACCGCGATCTCGTTGGCGGCGTTGTACACCGCGGTGACGCTGCCACCGGCCTTACCCGCCGCGCGAGCCAGCTCGACCGCCGGGAAGACCTCGTTGTCGACCGGTTCGAATTCCCAGGTGAACGCGGTGCCGAAGTCGATCGGGGCGAGGGTGCCCGGCACCCGGTCGGGCCAGCCCAGGGCCAGTGCGATCGGCAGCTTCATATCGGGCGGGCTGGCCTGGGCGAGGGTGGAACCGTCGGTGAAGGTCGCCATCGAATGCACGATCGACTGCGGATGCACCGTGACATCGATCTTGTCGTAGTCGATGCCGAACAGCATGTGCGCCTCGATCAGTTCGAGGCCCTTGTTCACCAGCGTGGCCGAATTGAGGGTGTTCATCAAACCCATCGACCAGGTGGGATGAGCCTTGGCCGCGTCGGGGTCCACCGATTCCAGCATCTCGGCGGTCCAGCCCCGGAACGGGCCGCCGGAGGCGGTGAGCACCAGCCGCGCGACCTCGTCGGCGCGCCCGCCGCGCAGGCACTGCGCCATCGCCGAGTGTTCGGAGTCGACCGGGACGATCTGCCCGGGAGTGGCGGCCCGGGTCACCAGACTGCCGCCCGCCACGAGTGATTCCTTGTTGGCCAGGGCCAGGCGCCGCCCCGATTCCAGAGTCGCGAGCGTCGGGCGCAGCCCGAGCGCGCCGACCAGGGCGTTGAGCACCACGTCGGCGTCGGTGCGGCGCACGAGTTCGGTCACCGCGTCCGGACCGGTTAGGCCCACACCGAGTTTCGCGGCGGCGGCCGGATCGGCGACGGCCACGTTGTCGGTACCGGTGGCGCGGATCTGCTCGGCCAGCAGGTCGGTATTGCCGCCGCGCGCGGCCAGTCCGACCACCTGGAATCGGTCCGGATTGGCGGCGACGACCTCCAATGCCTGGGTGCCGATGGAGCCGGTGCTGCCCAGCAGCAGAACTTTCACGATGTCGGACACGCACTCATTGTCCACGGTGAATCGCCGCGCACGTCACCCCGCTGGCTACGACGCCCGGTCGTATGCAAACATATTCTCGACAGTCACCTTCACGACCTGCGGACCTCACGGTGCACTCCGCGCACCCGAACCGCAGCGAACACGGAAATGATGGGAGCGAACGTGGCCGCCACGGAACTGGAACCCGCCAAGAGCGCCGGCGTCGTCACCAAGGTCGATCCCGCCGAGGTTCCCTCCGCCGCCTGGGGCTGGAGTGGTGAATCGCGGCGCACCTTCCGTATCGCCGGATGGGTCGTCTTCCTGATCCTGCTGGCCATGCTGTTCGAGAACCAGCAGGGCCACACCTCGGGCACCGGCTACACCGGATACATCTTCCTGATCGGTTTCGCCGTCGCGCTGGCGGGCATCTTGATCCGCGATTCGATCATCCGGCGCAAGCCGCGCTGAATCACCGTCGCGTAGCGCATCATTCGACCGGCCGCTGAGGTGCTGACCTCAGCGGCCGCGTCGTTTCCGCGGGCCGCCGGCCTTGCCCGCCCGTCCCGGCTTCGCCGCGCCGCCCCGGCGTGCGGCCGGTTTCGCACCGCCGTCGCCCCGGCCCCTACCGCGCTGCGCCGCAACACCTTCGGCGCGCGCACCGGAATCCTGCCGGCCGCGCCGATCGCGTTCACCGGCGGTCCGGGAACTGCGTGCCGTGCGCCCGCGCACGACGCCGATGAATTCCTCGGCGAGTTCGACCGCGTCCTCGATCGGCCACGACAGCGCGACCTGGGTCGGATCGACATCGGTGAGCGGACGATAGATCAGGTCGCGGCGGTGATGCAGCCGTGCCAGCGACTGCGGCACCACCGCCGCCCCGCCGACCGCGGCCACCAATTCGACGGTGTCGCCCACCGCGTCGAGATCGGTCGCGTCCTGCATCCGCTCGCCCTCCAGATCGGCCAGGCTCACCTCGTCGAACAGCCCGATCGGATGATCCTTCTGCACCACCGCCACGGCGACCTCGTGGTAGAGCGGGATCGCGTGCAGCCCGGCCCGATCGATCGGTAACCGGACGAAGCACATGTCGACCCGTCCCTGCGCCAGTACGTCGCGCTGCTGTGCCTGCGGCACGGCGATCAAATCGAGCGGGACATCGGGGAACCGTTCGGCCCACACCCGCGCCCACTTGGCGACGGTGACGCCCGGGACGTAGCCGATGCGCAGCGCGGCGGGAGCAGACTCGGTCATGCGGCCAGCGTATGGCACCGGGCGGGCCGGTTCGGCATCCACCGCGAACCCCGGCGACCCGATACGCGATCCAGGTGACGCGGAGTTCGACGGCAGTGGTCGAAACCGTGCCCACCGGGCGAACACGGTAGAAATGATCGCAGTACGTTTCCCATCCTCCCCCGGCGTCCCGGGCAGACCAGATCGGATATGCGTTGACGACCCCCTCCCCGGCCCCGATGGCATCCGGCGGCCCCGGATTCGATCGGCCGCTGTTCACCACCATCACCGATTTCGCCGACCACACCCGGTGGCTCAACGACGCGATGCTCTGGTGGACCGACGCCGGTTTGGCGGTGTTCGCGGTGCTGATGGTGATCGGCTGGTGGCAGGCCCGGCGCCGCGACGACCGGTCCATGGCGCTGGCGCTGCTGGCTCCGGTCAGTGTGGTGGTCGCCTATCTGGTCGCCGAGGTGGTGAAGGTGATCGTCGCCGAACCACGCCCGTGCCGGGGCGTGCCGACCGCCTACATCATCGAAACCTGTCCGGTGCCGAGCGACTACTCGTTTCCCAGCGGTCACACCACCACCGCCGCGGCGACCGTCGCGGCGCTGTATCTGCTGAATCGGCGGCTGGGCTGGATCACGGCCGTCTTCGCGTTCGTACTGGCCTTCAGCCGGGTCTATGTCGGCGGTCATTACCCGCACGACGTCGTGGCGTCGGCGATCCTGGCTATTCCGGTCGCCGCTGCCGTCAGTCTGCTGCTGGCCCGCCCCGCCACGGCGGTGGTGACGCGCATGCGGTCCTCCGCACTGGCGCCGCTGGTCGCCGACGCCTCGACGGCGCCGGCATCCCGGATGTGAGCCTCACGCTATTCTGTCCGACGTGGCGGTGGGGCTCGCCACTTCGGCGCCGCGGCCGGAGCAACCGTGATCGGACGATCGCCAACAGTCCCTACTCGAGGTACCACCATGTTCGTGTTCGAGTAGGAGTCCGTCGTTGACCGAGCTACGCCGTGAGGAGCCCCGGCCCGGCGAATCCGCCGACCGGCCCGTCGATCCCGATATCGATCTGCACGTCCCGTCGCAACGCCGCGAACTGCTGCGCGAACACGGCGCGGTGCTGGCGGTGATCGGGCTGGGTGGCGGATTGGGCGGTCTGGCCCGCTACGGCCTCACCCAGCTCCTGCCGACACGCCCCGGGCAGTTCCCGTGGGGCACATTCACCGAGAATGTGCTCGGCTGCCTGGCGATCGGCGTGCTGATGGTGCTGATCACCGAGGTCTGGTCGGCGCATCGACTGGTGCGGCCGTTCCTCGGGGTCGGATTTCTGGGCGGGTTCACCACCTTCTCCACCTACGCCGTCGAAATCCGTAATCTGCTGCAACCCGGTTCGGCCGTGACGGCGTTCGTCTATCTGGCCGCTACCCTGCTGAGCGCGCTGCTCGCGGTCCTCGCCGGGGTGACGCTGGCGCGAATGACGCTGCTCCGCAAGGTGATTCGAGGAGAGGCACGATGACCGTCGTCCTGGTCTTCGCCGGTGCGGTGCTCGGCGCCCCGGCCCGCTACCTCACCGATCGGTTCGTGCAGGCACGCCACGACAGTCTGTTTCCCTGGGGCACGCTGACGGTCAACATCGTCGGCTGCCTGATTCTGGGCGCGCTCACCGGCGGTGCGGCCGGCAGCCCGGTGCTGGCGTTCGCGGGCACCGGATTCTGCGGGGCGCTCACCACCTACAGCACCTTCGGTTACGAGACCGTCCGGCTGCTCGAGCAGCGCTCCGCGTTCTACGCCGCGATGAACGTGGTGATCAGCGTGATCGCCGGACTCGGCGCCGCGCTGCTCGGCTATGCCGTGACGCACGCGCTGGTCGGCTGAGATCTCGCGGATATCGCCGACTCAACCGGCGCGTCCGTGCGGCTGATCCCAGACCAGCGCCAGATACATCCGGGCTCGCTCGCGTGGCGAATCCAGGCGCTCCCCGAGCAGGTCGTGCAGCCGGTCCATGCGGTAGCGCACGGTCTGCGGGTGAATGTGCAGATCGTCGGCGACCGCGTGCCGGTCGCCCATGTTCCAGAGCCAGCTGCGCAGCGTTTCGACCAGCCGGTCGCGCTTACCGTCGGGCAGTTCCCGAAGTGGTTGCAGCACTTGGGCACGCAGCGTTTCCAGCAGCCATTCGTCGCGATTGGCGATGATGGTGTCGAGTTCGTCGGCGACCACCACCGGCGAGCCGGACAGCACGCCGGCCTTGCGCAACCGCAGCGCGGTGCGGGCGATCCGCATACCGGTCGGCAGCAGGTCCAAGGTGAGCGGATGACCGATCACCGCGTCACAACCCCGCAGCGCGGCGATCAGCCGGGTGATCCGCCCGCCCAGCATCGGACTGGGCACGATCGCCCCGACCGCGTCGTCACGCCGGATCGGCAGGCAGTGACCGCCGAGATGTTCCACCACGCCGCAGGAGCGCGCATCGGCCGGATCGGCGAGCACCACCGCGACCTCGGGGGGCAGCTGCCAGCCCGCGCGTTCGGCGGCCAACCGGATTCCGACGGTGTCGGAACGGCCGGAAAGCAACATTTCCGCCAATTCCTCGCGGTGCCGTTCCCGGGCCGCGCTGGAGGCGGACTGTTCGAGCACATAACCGTGCGCCGAGGCCGCGGAGAATTCGTCGACGAAGGCGAAAACGGCCTCCGCCAGCACCGCGAGCACCTCCGGACCGAGATCGAGTTTCAGCGCCGTTTCCGCGACGTGATGCCAGGCGGCGCGGGCGCCGACCTGGTAGGCGCCGAGCAGATCGGACAGGTCCGCGCCGTCGTGCAGTTGCTGGCGGCCCACCTGTTCGAAGACCAGCTGTGTCGGCGGCGGGACGCCCTCACCAGCGGAATCGCCTGTGCGGGGGCCGTGTTCGGCCAGGTCCAGGAGCCGATGGACGAACAACACCCCGACCTCGGCGACCTCCGGGCGATGGTCGTCGAGATAGCGCGCGTAGTCGGGCCACTCCGCGGCGAGCAGATCACGGACCTCGTCCAGGAGATCGGGCATCCTAGCGTCGAGTTCCTCCGAAAGCTGCTCCAATGCCTCCGGTGTTATCGGAATTTCATTATGGGAATCGCTCATTCGAGTCCTTTCCGACTCGATTATCTTCCGGATACAAAAAACACCAACCGGAATCACCTCGACGGTTGAAGATTTGAGCCCTGTGTTGCGTTCACCATCGAAACATGGACGCAGCGACAGCCCCGGCCCGCTGGCTGCGGGCCCGTGAAAAGGAAGAGAACTTTCCCGTCGCGCTGCGGTGGTTGCCACGCGAACCACGCCGACACCTGCACGCGGTCTACGCAGCCACCAGGTTAATCGACCAGGTCGGCGACGAAGCCCCCGGCGATCGTGTGTCGCAACTGCTGACGCTGCGTGCCGACCTCGCCGGTCTCTACCAGGGTCGCACGCCCGACGATCCGGTGCTCCAGATGCTCGCCCCCACCGTGGCGGCGTGCGATCTGCCGCAGGAGGCGTTCCAGGAGTTGATCGAGGCCAATCTGCTCGATCAACGCGTCGGCCGCTACGCCACCTTCGAGGATCTGCTGGGCTACTGCCGGCTGTCTGCGAATCCGGTGGGCCGCCTGGTCCTTGCGGTCTTCGACCAGTCCACACCGGACACGCTGGCACTGTCGGATCGGGTGTGTTCGGCACTGCAGGTGCTCGAGCACTGCCAGGACGTGGCCGAGGACCACGCGGCCGGACGCATCTACCTGCCGCAGGACGATCTGGCCGCGGCCGGGGTGCCGGAAGCGGCGCTGGCCACCGGCGGACCGGGTGATCCGGCATGCCGAGCGGTGGTCCTGACCCAGGTCGAACGCTGCGAAGCGATGCTCGGCGAAGGAGCTCCGCTGGTCGCCCGGCTCACCGGATGGGCCCGGCTCGCAGTCGCGGGATATCTCGCGGGCGGATGCGCGACCGCGAAGGCGCTGCGCGCGGCCGAGGGCGACGTGTGGACCCAGCCGGTGCGGCCCCGCCACGTCGACACCGTGGCCTCGATGGTCACGCTGCTCGGCAAGGCCACGGTGGTGCCGCAGTGAGCATCATCGCGACCGGCCCGACCACCGCGGCGGCCTACGAGACCTGTGAACGGATCACCCGCACCGAGGCCAAGAACTTCTACTACGGTATCCGGCTGCTGCCCCCGGAGAAGCGCACGGCACTGTGCGCGCTCTACGCGCTGGCCCGCCGCATCGACGATATCGGCGACGAGCAGGGCGAACCGGCCACCAAAACCGAGGCGCTGACCCTGTTGCGCAAGGAATTGGACAAGGTCACCGGCGGCGCTGGCACCGACGATCCGGTGTTGTTCGCCGTCGCCGACACCGCGCGGCGCTATCCGGTGCCGCTGGGTGCGTTCGGCGAACTGATCGACGGTGTGCAGGCCGATGTCGACGGCGTCACCTACACCGACTTCGACGAGTTGACCCACTACTGCCGGTGCGTGGCCGGGGCGGTGGGCCGCCTGTGCCTGTCGATCTTCGGCTCCGGCGGTGATCCGTGCGCGCCGGTGTATGCCGATCAGCTGGGAATAGCGTTGCAGCAGACCAACATTCTGCGCGATATCCGCGAGGACCTCGGCAACGGCCGGGTCTATCTGCCCCGGGACGAGTTGCTGCGCTTCGGCGTCCGGCTCGAACTCGACGCCGGTGGGGCGCTCGACGATCACAACGGCGGACTGGCCGCGCTGATCCGCGCCGGCGCCGAACGCGCCGAGAACTGGTATTGCCTGGGACTGCGGCTGATTCCGCATCTGGACGGCCGCAGTGCCGCCTGCTGCGCGGCGATGGCGGGCATCTACCGGCGGCTCAACGAGCGCATCCGCGCCAATCCGGTGGCCGTCTACGACCGGCGGCTGTCGTTGAGCGCACGGGAGAAGACCCGCGTCGCATCCGGCGCCCTGCTGCAGTACTCGATGACGGCATTCGGGTGGGGCCCGCGATGACGGCGCGGGTGGCCGTGGTGGGCGGCGGGCTCGCGGGGATCACCGCGGCTCTGCGCTGCGCGGACGCCGGATATGCGGTGCGGCTGTATGAATCCCGGCCCTGGCTGGGCGGGCTGACGCATTCGTTTCCCCGTGGCGATCTGTGGATCGACAACGGACAACACGTCTTCCTGCGGTGCTGCGACCGCTATCTCGCACTGCTGGATCGGCTCGGCATGCTGGATGCGGTGCACCTGCAGCCGCGCTTGGACATACCCGTCTCCGGCGGTGGCCGCGCGGGCAGGTTGCGGCGGCTGCCGTTGCCGGCACCGTTGCATCTGAGCTGGGCGCTGCTGCGCTATCCGTGGTTGTCGCAGGGCGCGCGGGTGCGGTTCGTCCGGGCCGCACTTGCTCTGCGGGCGGTCGATCCCGCCGATCCACGGACGGACACCACCAGTTTCGGGGACTGGTTGCGTGCGCACGGCCAGGATCGCGACGCCGTGGACAGTCTGTGGGATCTGGTCGGCATCGCCACCCTCAACGCGCGCGCCGACGACGTATCGCTGGCGCTGGCCGCGACCGTCTTCCGGATCGGCCTGCTCACCGATGCCGATGCCGCCGATATCGGGTGGTCGCGGATCCCGTTGCGGCAGTTGCACGGTGAGGCCGCGCTGACCGCCCTCACCGCGGCCGGGGTTACGGTCGTCCACGAGCGAGTCACGGCCGTCCGGCGAGTAGCGAACGGGTGGGCGGTGTGCACCCGGTCCGGCGACTGCGCCGCCGACGCCGTCGTCTCGGCCGTGCCCCCTGCCGCGGCTCAGGCGCTGTTGCCCGCCGACGCGGTGGATCTGCCCGCGAATTGGGCTGCGAGCCTGGGCAGTTCGCCGATCGTCAACATCCACGTGGTCTACGACCGGCCGGTGATGAACGAATCCCTGCGAGCGGGGGTCGGCTCGGTCGTGCAGTGGGTTTTCGACCGCACCGACGCCTCGGGATTGCGCGTGGCGGGTCGCCGGAGCGCGGACGTCACCGACGGGCCACAAGACAGTTCGGCGCCGGTCGCGACAGCCGCACCGAGCCCGTCGGTGGCACCTGCCCGGTTTCCCGCCGGCGCGCAATATCTGGCCGTCTCCGTCTCCGCCGCCGACGCATTCGTCGATCGCCCCGTCGCCGAGCTGCGCCGGGAATTCCTGCCCGCCCTCGAACAGTTGCTGCCCGCCGCCCGCACGGCGCAGGTGGTCGACTTCTTCGTCACTCGCGAACGCCATGCGACGTTCCGGCCCGCACCGGGCAGTGCGCGGCTGCGGCCGCCCGCGGCCACCGCGTTGCCCGGCCTGGCGCTGGCCGGAGCGTGGACCGATACCGGCTGGCCCGCGACCATGGAGGGCGCCGTGCGCAGCGGGGAATCCGCTGCGGCCGAGATCATTTCGCATCCGTCGGGGCGTCGGCCCCGCGACGGTGCCGCCGAGCGCACCGGTATGCCCGAACCCCGCACGCGGATATCGGAGGTGATCAGATGACGGTAACCATCCTGTCCACGGTCGACGCCGACGGCCAGGCCGTCCGGTCGGCGCTGTCCGACGCCGTCGGGCGGCTCGACGACGCGATCCGGCCGGTGGTCGCCTATCACCTCGGTTTCTGCGACGAACGCGGCCGTCCGGCCGTCGCCGACAGCGGCAAATCGGTGCGGTCGCGGCTGACCATGCTCGCCGCCCACGCCGCCGGCGGCGACGAGCTCTGTGGGATTCCGGGCGCGGTGGCGGTCGAACTCGTGCACAACTTCTCGCTCGTGCACGACGACCTGATGGATCGCGACGCCACCCGCCGGCATCGGCCCACGGTCTGGGCGGTGTGGGGCGATCCGGTCGCCGTGCTGGCCGGCGACGCGATGCTCTCGCTGTCGCACGAGGTGCTGCTCGATTCCGGGTCACCGCACGCGGTGGCGGCGGCCCGGCTGGTCGGGAAGGCGACCCAGGATCTGATCATCGGCCAGGCCGCCGACGTCGACTTCGAACACCGCAACGACGTGACCCTCGCCGAATGTATCCGCATGGCCATGGGCAAGACCGCGGCGCTGCTCTCGGCGAGTGCCGCGGTCGGCGGTGTGCTGGCCGGGGCGCCGCCGGCGACGGTCGGGGCGCTGCGCACCTACGGCGACAACATCGGTCTGGCCTTCCAGCTCGTCGACGATCTGCTCGGCATCTGGGGCGATCCGGCGGTGACCGGCAAACCGGTGTTCTCGGATCTGCGTTCGCGCAAGAAGTCGCTCCCGGTCACCTGGAGCGTGGAATCCGGCCGCGCGGCCGGTCAGGCGCTGGCACAGTGGCTCGCCCAATCGGGCGAACCGAGCGAGAACGATCTGCGGGCCGCCGCCGACATGGTCGAGACCGCCGGTGGCCGGCGCTGGGCCCGCGCCGAGGCCCGGCGGCGGGTGCGCACCGCCCAGCAGGCTCTCGCCGCGGTCACCATCACCCCCGAATACCGCCGGGAGCTTTGTGACCTGGCCGATTTCATCGTGGAACGGAGTGCATAGGAATGACAGTCACCCAAACCGGCAATGCGGCAGCGAACCGGCGGGCAGCGGTCGATCCGGCGCACGGCGCCGACGAACTGAGCGCGGTCCGCTCGGCCACCGACGCGGCGGTGCGGCTGCTGCGCTCGTCCCAGCACGAACAGGGCTGGTGGAAGGGCGAATTGGCGACCAACGTGACGATGGACGCCGAAGATCTCCTGCTGCGGGAGTTCCTCGGCATCTCCACCCCGGACGTGACCGAGCCGGCGGCACGCTGGATCCGATCACAGCAGCGGGCCGACGGAACCTGGGCGACCTTCCACGGCGGCCCCGGCGATCTGTCGACCACCGCCGAGGCGTGGGTGGCGTTGCGACTCGCCGGTGACGACCCGGCCGCGCCGCATATGCGCGCCGCGGCCGCATTCGTGCGCGCCGAAGGCGGGATCGAGGCGTCGCGGGTCTTCACCCGAATCTGGTTGGCGCTGTTCGGCTTGTGGTCCTGGGACGATCTGCCGAATCTGCCACCCGAACTCGTGCTGTTCCCGTCCTGGTTCCCGCTCAACATCTACGACTGGGGATGCTGGGCCCGCCAGACCGTGGTGCCGTTGACCGTGGTCGCCACGCTGCGGCCGTGCCGCCCGCTGCCGTTCGGCATCGACGAATTGCGTACCGGCGCGCCCCCGGCCCGCCGCGCGCCGATCACCTCCCTCGCCGGAGTGTTCCAGCGCGTGGACACGGTGCTGCACACCTACGCGCGGCTGCCGTTGAATCCGCTGCGCGATGTGGCGATGCGGCACGCCGCGGAGTGGATTCTGGCCCGCCAGGAGGCCGACGGCGGCTGGGGCGGAATTCAGCCGCCGTGGGTGTATTCGCTGCTGGCACTGCACCTGCTGGGCTATCCGCTCGATCATCCGGCGATGCGGGCTGGCATCGCGGGCCTGGACGGATTCGTCGTCCGCGAACAAACCCCGGACGGTGAGGTACGGCGGCTCGAGGCCTGCCAGTCACCGGTGTGGGATACCGCGCTGGCGACGGCCGCGCTGCTGGACGGCGGGGTGGCGCCCGACGACCCAGCGGTGCTGCGGGCCACCGACTGGCTGCTGGGTGAGCAGATCACCGCCGGCGGCGACTGGCAGGTGCGCCGGCCACATCTGGAACCCGGGGGCTGGGCCTTCGAATTCGCCAACGACGTCTACCCCGACACCGACGACACTGCCGAGATCGTCATTGCGCTGCACCAGGTTTCGCATCCGGATCGCCCGCGGCTGGATGCGGCGATCGAGCGCGCGGTGCGCTGGACGGTCGGCATGCAGTCCGCCGACGGCGGGTGGGGCGCCTTCGACGCCGACAACACCTCGATCCTGCCGACGAAACTGCCGTTCTGCGATTTCGGCGCCGTCACCGATCCGCCTTCGGCCGATGTGACCGCGCACGTGGTGGAGATGCTGGCCGTCCTCGGCCGCGGCGGTGATCGCGCATGCCGCCGCGGTGTGCGCTGGCTGCTCGACCATCAGGAGTCCGACGGTTCCTGGTTCGGACGCTGGGGCGCCAACCACGTCTACGGCACGGGCGCGGCGGTTCCGGCGCTGGTCGCGGCCGGTACGAGTCCGCGGTCGACGGCGATCCGCGCGGCGGTGCGCTGGCTGGAGGCCCATCAGAACGCCGACGGCGGATGGGGTGAGGATCTGCGCTCCTATCGGGACCCGGAATGGGTCGGCCGCGGCGACTCCACCGCCTCGCAGACCGCGTGGGCCCTGCTGGCCCTGCTGGCCGCCGAGGAACACGACTCCCCCGCCGTGCGCCGCGGCATCGACTGGCTGGTGCGCACGCAGCGACCCGACGGCGGCTGGGACGAGGACCTGTTCACCGGCACCGGCTTCCCCGGCGATTTCTACATCAACTACCACCTGTACCGCTTGGTGTTCCCGGTCTGGGCGTTGGGGCGGTACCTGCGGCGGCGAACGGCCACCGCCGAGCGAGACGGGAGCTGACGACATGCCCCGCCCCGGAACCGTCTGTGCCCCGTTGCGTTCGGAGTGGGCGGCACTGCGCGGTGCCGCCACGGCGCCCGTGGTGCACACCGGGCGCGGTCCGCGGCGGCGCTACGACGCCGCGGCGGCGGGACCGGTCGCGGTGGCGGGAGTCGCGGGTGCGCTGACCACGGAGCTGCGCCCCGGTGATCTCGTGGTGGCCAGCGAGATCCGGCGCAACGGCACCGAATTGCCCAGTCCCGCAGCGGTATTGCTGCACGGCGAACTGCTGCGGCTGGGGCTGCCCGCACGGCTCGGACCGGTGTATTCCGCCGAGCACGTGGTCACCGGCCGGGCGCGCGCCGAACTGGCGGAGACCGGTGCGCTCGCGGTCGACACCGAAACCGCGTTCCTCGCCGCCGATGCCCCCGACGGGCAGGCCGTCGCGCTCCGGGCGATCGTCGACACCCCCGACGCGCCGCTGCTGCGCCCCGGCACGATGTGGCGCGGAATACGGGCACTGCGTTCGCTGCGGGCGGCCGCGCCGGCGCTGGACCGATGGTCGTCGGCAACCGGCGAGCGCGAGATCCTGCTCGCCGGGCCGCGCTCGTTCTGCGCCGGGGTCGAGCGGGCGATCGAGATCGTCGAGCAGGCGTTGCTCCGCTTCGGCGCCCCGGTATACGTGCGGCGTCAGATCGTGCACAACAGCCATGTGGTGCGCGAATTGGCCGGGCACGGAGCGGTTTTCGTCGAGGAGCTCGATCATGTGCCCGAAGGCGCGGTGGTCGTGCTCGCCGCGCACGGCGTGACCCCGGACGTCCGCCGCCAGGCCGAACGCCGCCGCCTGCGCGTGGTCGACGGCACCTGTCCCCTGGTGTCGAAGGTGCACGCGGAGGTGCGCACCTTCGCCGCCGCCGACAAGACCGTCTTCCTGATCGGTCACGCCGACCACGAGGAGGTGGTGGGCACCCGCGGCGAGGCGCCCGGCAATGTGATCGTGGTCGCCGATCCGGAAGCGGCCGCCCGGGTGTCGCCACCGGATCCCGATCGGGTCGCCTACGTCACGCAGACCACCCTGGCCGTCGCGGAGGCCGAGGCCACGGCCGATGTTCTGCGGCAACGGTTTCCGGCCTTGAGCGGGCCGCGCAAGGACGACATCTGTTATGCCACCACCAACCGCCAGGAGGCGGTGCGGGCGGTGGCCCGGGAATCGGACCTGGTGCTCGTGCTGGGTTCGCGTAACTCCTCCAATTCGCTGCGGCTGGCCGAGGTCGCCGCGGCCGAGGGTGTGGCGGCACATCTGGTGGAGGACGCCGGCGAGGTCGAATTGGACTGGCTGGCCGGCACCCGCCGCATCGGTGTCACCGCCGGTGCGTCGGCACCGCCGCATCTGGTGGACGACCTGGTCGAGGCCCTGTCCGGGCTCGGCGCCCTCCGGGTCCGCCACACCACCGTGACCGAAGAGAGTGTTCGATTCAACCTGCCTCGGGAGGTGAGCTGAATGGCCATGCCATTCCGTCAATCCGTACGTCTGGGAGCGTATCTCGCAAAACAGAAGCTGTTGCGCCGCGAGAAGTTCCCCATCCTGGTCGAATTGGAGCCGTTGTTCGCCTGCAATCTGAAATGCGCGGGCTGCGGCAAGATTCAGCATCCGCATACGCTGCTCAAACAGCGCATGCCGGTCGAACAGGCCGTCGGCGCGATCGAGGAATGCGGCGCCCCGATGGTCTCGATCGCCGGTGGCGAACCGCTGATGCATCCGCAGATCGACGAGATCGTGCGGCAACTGCTCGACCGTAACAAGATCGTCTTTTTGTGCACGAACGCGGTACTGCTGCCCAAACATCTGCACAAGTTCACCCCGCACCGCAATTTCGCGTGGATGGTGCATCTGGACGGACTGCGCGAACGCCACGACGCCTCGGTCTGCAAGGACGGCGTCTTCGATCAGGCCGTAGCGGCGATCCGCGAGGCCAAGGCCGCCGGATTCCGGGTAATGACGAATACCACCTTCTTCGATCTGGATTCGCCACAGGACGTGATCGACGTCCTGGACTATCTCAACGACGAGCTCGAGATCGACCACATGCAGATCGCGCCCGGTTACGCCTACGAGAAGGCCCCCGATCAGGAGCATTGGCTCGGGGTGAAGCAGACCCATCAGCTGTTCGCCAAGGCCTTCGCCGACGGACGCCGCAAGAAGTGGCGGCTGAATCATTCCCCGCTGTACCTGGATTTCCTGGAGGGCAAGGTCGACTTCGACTGCACCGCCTGGGCGATTCCGTCGTATTCGCTCAAGGGATGGCAGCGGCCGTGCTACCTGCTCGACGACGGCTATGTCGCCACCTATCGGGAATTGATCGACGACACCGACTGGAACGCCTTCGGCCGCGGCAATGATCCACGCTGCTCGAATTGCATGGCGCACTGCGGCTACGAGCCGACCGCGGTGGTCGCGACCCTGGGTTCGCTGAAGGAGACGATCCGCGCCGCCGTCAGCTGAGCCGAATCGACACCGGGTCGAATTCCCACACCGGAAGGTGAGCCACGCATGAAACCCTCGCCGCGCGGGCCGGACCCGCTCGCCGCCCTCACCGGACCCGACGCACTGGCCGCGTTGTCCGACGACGAACTGCCCGCGCTGGCGCAGCGGTTACGCGATCGCCTCGTCGAAACCGTCACCGGAACCGGCGGGCATCTCGGCGCCAGTCTGGGGACGGTGGAGCTGACCATCGCGCTGCATCGCGTCTTCCGTTCGCCCACCGATGTTCTCGTCTTCGACACCGGACATCAGAGTTATGCGCACAAGTTGCTCACCGGGCGATCGCACACCTTCGACACACTGCGGCAGGCGGGTGGGATCGCGGGGTATCCGAACCGCACCGAATCCGCGCACGACTGGGTGGAGAATTCCCACGCCTCGGTCAGCCTGGCGTGGGCCGACGGCATCGCCAAGGCCTTCCAGCTGCGCGGCGAACACGAGCGCCGGGTGGTGGCGGTGATCGGCGACGGCGCGCTGACCGGCGGTGTGGCCTGGGAAGGCTTGAACAATCTGGGCGCGGGCGGGCGCCCGGTCGTGGTGGTGCTCAACGACAACGGGCGCTCCTACGATCCGACCGTCGGCGCGCTGGCCGGGCATCTCACCGGACTGCGCGACGGCGACACCGTCTCCGGAAATCTGTTCGACGCCTTGGGTTTCACCTATCTGGGCCCGGTGGACGGCCACGACATCGGCGCACTGTGCACGGCCCTGCACAAGGCCGCCGAACTGGCCAAACCGGTTGTCGTGCACGCGGTGACGGTGAAAGGCCGCGGCTTCGGCCCGGCCGAGGCGGACGAGGCCGACCGCATGCACGCGTGCGGGGTGATCGATCCGGTCACCGGTGTGCCGCGCAAACAGCCCGCCCCCACCTGGACCGATATCGTCGAATCGGAACTGGCCGCCATCGCCCGCGACCATCCGGAGGTGATCGCCATGACCGCGGCGATGCGCTTGCCCACCGGACTCGGCGAATTCTCCCGCAGCGCACCGGAGCGGGTGTTCGATTCCGGTATCGCCGAACAACACCTGCTGGCCTCCGCCGCGGGCTTGGCGGCAGCCGGTATGCATCCGGTGGTGGCGGTGTACTCGACCTTCCTCAACCGCGCGATCGATCAGGTACTGCTCGATATCGCGCTGCACGAACTGCCGGTCACACTGGCCTTGGACCGCGCCGGCGTCACCGGTCCGGACGGCCCCAGCCATCACGGGATGTGGGATCTGGCGCTGCTCACCTGCGTACCGGGGATGCGGATCGCGTGCCCACGCGATCCCGGCCGGGTCCGCGCACTCCTGCGCGAAGCCGTGGCCACGGCCGGGCCCACCACCGTGCGTTACCCGAAAGCCACTGCCGGAGAGAATATTTCGCCGATGGCACGGATGGACGGGATGGACATTCTGTACCGCGGGCCGCGCAGTCCGCTCGATATTCTGCTGGTGGCGGTCGGTCCGATGGCCGGGCCGTGCCTGCGCGCGGCGGAACTACTGGCCGACAGCGGTTTCGGCGCCACCGTCATCGACCCGCGCTGGGTGTGGCCGATCAATCCGGGGCTACCGGCGATCGCGGCACGGCATCGGCTCACCGTCTGTGTGGAAGACGGTATCGCCGCCGGCGGGGTCGGCTCCCATCTGGTCCACGCGATTTCCCGCGACCCCGACGCCGCCCCTGTTCGCGCGCTCGGCCTGCCCACCGCATTCATCCCCCACGCCTCCCGCGACAGCATCCTGGCCGAGTACGGACTGACCGGCGAGGGCATCGCCGCGGCTTGCGCGGAATGGTTACCCGCGACCGAGAGGATCCGATGACCGCCGTATTCCTGTCCGAGCCCGCGGCTCCGACGCTGCGACCGCGCCGGGAGAGCCGGCGCATCCAGGTCGGCTCGGTGCCGGTGGGCGGCGGCGCACCCATCTCGGTGCAGTCGATGACCACCACCGTCACCGCCGATGTCGAGGCGACGCTGCGCCAGATCGCCGAATTGACCGCTGCCGGTTGCGATCTCGTCCGCGTGGCGGTGCCCACCCAGGACGACTGCGCGGCACTGCCGACGATCGCCCGCCGCTCGGCCATCCCGGTGATCGCCGACATCCACTTCAATCCACGCTACGTCTTCGGCGCCATCGATGCCGGTTGTGCCGGAGTGCGGGTGAATCCGGGTAATATCCGCACCTTCGACGACAAGGTCCGCGAGATCGCCGCCGCGGCGGGTGCGGCGGGGGTGCCGATCCGCATCGGCGTCAACGCAGGTTCCCTCGATCGGCGCATCCTGGACCGGCACGGCGGTCGCGCCACGGCCGCCGCACTGGTCGAATCGGCGCTGTGGGAAGCGAGGCTGTTCGAGGAGCACGGTTTCGCCGAGCTGAAGATCTCGGTGAAACACAACGATCCGCTGACGATGATCCAGGCCTACCGGCTGCTCGCCCAGCGTTGCGACTATCCGCTGCATCTCGGGGTCACCGAGGCGGGTCCGCCGCTGCAGGGCACCGCGAAATCGGCCACCGCGTTCGGGATCCTGCTGTCCGAGGGGATCGGCGACACGATCCGCGTCTCGCTGTCCGCGCCGCCGGTCGAGGAGGTCAAGGTCGGTCACCACATCCTGGCCGGGCTCGGGCTGCGCCCCCGCACCCTCGACATCGTGTCCTGCCCGACCTGCGGCCGCTGCCAGGT
Organism: Nocardia sp. 852002-20019_SCH5090214; assembly: GCF_001665865.1. Taxonomy (NCBI): domain Bacteria; kingdom Bacillati; phylum Actinomycetota; class Actinomycetes; order Mycobacteriales; family Nocardiaceae; genus Nocardia; species Nocardia sp. 852002-20019_SCH5090214. The sequence continues at coordinate 140,846 of NZ_LZMK01000123.1, forward strand.
CGACGTCTTCGAGCTCACGAAGAAGGTCGAGGCGGCCTTCCGGGATTTCCCGGCGCCGCTGCGCGTCGCGGTGATGGGTTGCATCGTCAACGGTCCGGGCGAGTCGCGGGAAGCCGATATCGGGGTTTCGGCGGGCAATCACAAGGGTCAGATCTTCGTCCGCGGCGAGGTGGTGCGGACGGTACCGGAATCGATGATCGCGGAGGCGCTGCTCGAGGAAGCGCTGGCACTGGTCGAGGAAGCGCCGGAGGGATAGCCTCGGCAAATCCGGACATTACGCGCATACCACCCCATCTACGGTAACGGTTACTCGCTACAGGCATGCAGGATTGGACCTGTGGTATAGGTATGCCTTACCTTTGGACGGTGAGCTGGGCCGAGGCTGTACCGAATCTACTGATCTGCCTGCGGGAGGGCCTCGAGGCGGGCCTCGTGGTGACGATCCTGCTGGCTGCCGTGCGCAAAACATCGACCCCCCAGCGCCCGGTCTCCTCGACCCCGGTCTGGCTCGGCCTGCTCGGCGCGGTATCGGTGGCGGCCAGCTTCGCGGCGGTGCTCACCTATTCGACGAGCGTGCTCTCCAACTCCGGCCAGGAAATCGTCGGCGGCACCCTGAGTGTGATCGCAGTCGCCCTGGTGACGGCCATGGTCTTCTGGATGCGGCGCACCGCCGCGTCGCTGTCGGGCCAGCTTCGCGGTGAGGTCGCCCGCGCCACGGCGATCGGCGCGGGAGCGCTGGCCATCACGGCCTTCATGGCCGTCGGGCGCGAAGGCCTGGAATCGACGCTGTTCGTGTGGACCGCGGTGAAGGCCTCCGGCACCACCGTCGCGCCGCTGATCGGCGCCGCACTCGGGTTCACGGCCGCGGTGGTGCTGTGCTGGCTGCTGTATCGGCAGTCGGTGAAACTCAACCTCGGCGTGTTCTTCAACCGCACCGCGCTCGCGCTGATCGTGATCGCCGCCGGCGTGCTGTCCTACGGTCTCGGCGATCTGCAGGACGCCGGAATTCTGCCCGGCCGCCACTGGGTCGCGTTCGACCTGTCGGCGCATATCGACCCCAACTCCTGGTGGGTCTCGATCATCACCGGCATCACCGAACTGACGCCGCGGATGACCGTGTTGCAGGTCGTGGCGTGGGTGGTCTACCTGGCGGTGGTGATCCCGCTGTTCGTCCGAGCGGGACGCGGGGCGCCCGCGAAGGCCCCGGCGAAGGCGGCGCAGCCGGCGGCCGCGGCGCCCGTGACGGCTACCGCCGCGGCGAGTGGCGGCGGGGGCGCCACACCGGCCACCGGGGCGACCGGCCAGGGTCCGCGAAACACAGCGTCGGCGCCTCCCCCGGCGGCAGCGACAACGTCGGCATCGGCTCCGGCCGACTCCGAGCACACGCCCGACTGGTGGGAGCGGGTCGCCGGACCTCGACCCTTGCTGGTCGGTGCGGTGCTGGTGGTGGTTCCCGCGGTGGCCGCCGGGGTGGCGATCGCGCTGCTGCCGTCGAGCGGCTCGGGTAAGGCGCAGGCGGTGTCGGTCACCGACAGTTCGTGCGCCTCGGAATGGAAGTCCGGGCGGGCCGGGACGCAGACATTCGAGGTGCAGAACAAGACGTCCAAGGCCGGGGAGATCAACCTGGTCAACTCCGGCGGCGCGGTCGTCGGCGAGATCGAGACGATCGGCCCGGCCACGACCGCCAATCTGACGGCGACCTTGAGCAGCGGCAGCTACACCATGCAATGCCTGATGTCCGGCAAACCGGTGACTTCATCGGCGGCAGTGCAGGTCAGCGGTGAGGCGGGCGAGACCCCGCCGGCCGTCAAACGCGTCACCGAGGACGATCTGCGCGGGCCCAACGACGCCTATCAGGCGTATGCCGCCGGCGTGCTGACCCGGCTCTCCGGCGCCGTCACCGCGATCGGCAACGATCTGCGCGGCGGTAATATCGCTGCGGCACAAGCGGATTGGCTGAACGCCCAGCTGGAATGGGAACGGGTCGGCGCCTCCTACAACAGCTTCGGTGACGCCGGCACCGCGGTCTCGGGTCTGCCCGACGGCCTGCCGGGTGGGGTGAACGATCCCGGATTCACCGGTCTGCACCGGCTGGAGTACGGCCTGTGGCACGGCCAGCGGCCGGATCAGCTGCTGCCGGTGGTCGATCGGCTCGGTGGCGATATCACGAACATCCGCAAGAATCTCGGCAGCGACGACCTCGCCGGCGATCCGAAGAAACTCCCGCTGCGCGGGCACGAGATTCTGGAAGACGCCCTGCGCGACCATATTTCGGGCATCGACGACCAAGGCGCGGGCGCCGCGTATCCGATGACGCTCGCCGACATCGACGTGACTCGCGCGGTCCTCGATCAGCTCGGCCCGCTGATCGACCCGCGGGCGCCGCAGCTGCGCGCCACCCTGCGCACCCGTCTCGACGACTTGCAGGCCGCCCTGCTCGCCACCCAGGACCACGGGCACTGGCAGTCGCCCGACCGGACCCCGCCGGCCGCCCGGCAAGCCGTCAACGCGCGCCTCGGCGCCGCCCTCGAGGAACTCGCCAAGGTGCCGCGATTGCTCGAAGTGCCGATCTCCCACTGACATGCCGAACCACCGACCGACCAGTAAGGCTTCACGATGAACGTCAGCCGCCGCCGCTTCCTCTCCGGCGCCGCCGCCGGTGCCGCCGGAACCGCGCTGACCGCGGGCATCCTCGCCGAGGGCGCGCGCAAGGACGCCGACGCCGCCACCGTGGGCACCCCGAAGGCCGAGGCGAGCTACCCCTTCCACGGTGAACACCAGTCCGGCATCCTCACCCCGGGCCCGTCGGCGAAACAGAATGCCGCCTGCTTCGCCGCCTTCGACGTCACCACCACCCACCGCGCGGAACTGGTGGAGGCGATGAAAACCCTCACCGCACGCGCCCGCTTCCTCACCGCCGGCGGCGCCCCGACCGACCTCGGGCTCGGCCAGCCTCCCTCCGACAGCGCGGTGCTCGGGCCGGAGGTCATCGCCGACGGGCTCACCGTCACCACCGGTGTGGGCGCGAGCCTGTTCGACGGCCGCTTCGGGCTGGCCGCGGCCAAACCCGCCAAACTCACGCCGATGCGGACCTTCCCCAACGACACCCCGGATCCGGCCTGGATGCACGGCGACCTGCTGATCCAGCTGTGCGCGCATCACCCCGACACCGTCCATCACGCGCTGCGCGACATCACCCGCCAGACCCGCGGCGCACTGCAGCTGCGCTGGAAGATCGACGGCTACAACTCCCCGCCGCGCCCCTCCGGCACCGGCCGGAACCTGCTGGGCTTCAAGGACGGAACGGCCAACCCCACCGGCGCCGACGCCGAATCGCTCATCTGGACCGACGGCGGCGGCGAACCCGAGTGGACCCGCGGCGGCACCTATCAGGTGGTCCGGCTGATCCGCATGCTCGTCGAATTCTGGGACCGGGTCTCGATCAACGAGCAGGAGAACATGTTCGGACGCCGACGCGACTCCGGCGCCCCGCTCGACGGCAATCAGGAATTCGACACCCCCGACTACGCCGCCGACCCCGAGGGTTCGGTCATCCCCCTGGATTCCCATATCCGGCTGGCCAATCCGCGCACTCCGGAAACCGCCCGTCAGCAGCTGGTCCGCCGTTCCTACAACTACGACCTCGGCGTGGAGCGCAACGGCAACATGGCCTCGGGCCACATCTTCACCTGCTTCCAGCAGGACGTCGCCCGCCAGTTCGAGGCCATCCAGACCCGGCTGATCAACGAACCTCTCACCGACTACGTCCAGCCCTTCGGCGGCGGCTACTTCTTCGCCCTGCCGGGGGTGCGTGACGAGAAGGATTGGTACGCACGGGCTTTGCTGAGCTGAGCGGTGAGCGCGCCCGCGAACCCGATTTGACTGGCCGGCCGCGAATGCGCAGAGTACGGATGATGATCGCCCCTGCCGACGTCGCCACCGCGACCGTACGCAAGGTGACGATTCGGCTGGTGCCGTTTCTGTGCCTGCTGTACTTCGTCAATTACCTGGATCGGGTGAACGTGGGTTTCGCCGGGCCCAGTGGGATGAAGACCGACCTCGGCATGTCGGAGACCGCATTCGGATTCGCCTCGGGCATCTTCTTTCTCGGCTATCTCGTGCTGGAAGTGCCGAGCAATCTGGCGCTGCACCGGTTCGGTGCGCGGCGCTGGATCGCCCGCATCATGCTCACCTGGGGCATCGTCGCCACCGCGATGACGTTCGTGCCCAACGAGACGGTCCTCATCGTGCTGCGCTTTCTGCTGGGCGTGGCGGAGGCCGGATTCTTCCCGGGCATTCTGCTGTATCTGACCTTCTGGTTTCCCCAGCGCTACCGGGCCCGTATCGTCGCCCTGTTCATGACCGCGGTGCCACTGTCGACCGCTCTGGGATCCACACTGTCGAGCCTGCTCATCGAGTACGGGGACAACGTCTTCGGGCTCAGCGGCTGGCGGTTCATGTTCCTCGTGCAGGGCCTGCCGGCCTTGCTGCTGGCGGTGGTGACCTGGTTCTACCTCACCGATCGGCCGGAGCAGGCCCGCTGGTTGTCGGCCGAGGAAAGGAACTGGCTGGCAACCGAACTCACGGCGGAGCAGCGCTCGGTTCAGCGCACCGAACACTGGACGGTGCGCCGATCTCTGACCCATCCGCGCATACTCGGACTGGCCGCGATCTACGCGGGCATCGTCTACGGGCTCTACGCCCTCGGCTTCTTCCTGCCCACCATCGTGGCCGGATTCCAGCAGCAGTACGGGACCCACTACTCGGTGGTGCAGCGTGGCCTGATCACCGCTGTGCCCTATGTGATCGGCGCGGTCGCGATGATGTGGTGGGGCCGCCACGGCGATCGCACCGGCGAACGCCGCCGGCACGTCGCCCTGCCCGCGATCATCGGCGGCCTCGCCATTCCGGTCGCGTTGTACCTGGACAATCCGTTCGCGGCGATGTCCGCGGTCACCGTCTGCGCCGTCGGTGTGCTCGCCGCGCTGCCCACCTTCTGGGCCCTGCCGAGCGCATTCCTGTCCGGAGCCGCCGCGGCCGGCGGGATCGCCCTGATCAATTCGCTCGGCAATGTCAGCGGGTTCGCGGCGCCGTATCTCACCGGCTGGCTGGCCGACCTGACGGGAACCCAGCGCGCGGGGCTGTGGGTGGTGGGGGCATCGATGGTGCTCGCGGGTCTCGGTGTGTTCGCCCTGCGATCCGGAAGCGGCGCTACCGGCTCGACCGACAGCGCACCGAGTTAACCCTCGGCCGCCAATTGCCCGCAGGCCGCGGCGATCTCCTGCCCCCGCGTATCGCGCACCGTGCAGGGCACACCCTGTGCCTCCACTCGCCGCACGAATTCCCGCTCGACGGGTTTCGGCGACGCGTCCCATTTGGAGCCCGGCGTCGGGTTGAGCGGGATGAGGTTGACGTGGACGCGGGAGCCGAGTGCCTTGTGCAGTTTCGAGCCCAGCATGTCGGCGCGCCACGGCTGGTCGTTGATATCGCGGATCAGGGCGTATTCGACCGAGACCCGACGGCCGGTCTTGTCGGCGTAATACCGTGCGGCGTCGAGTACTTCGGCGACCGACCAGCGATTGTTGACCGGCACCAACGTATCTCGCAATTCGTCGTCCGGTGTGTGCAGGGAGACGGCCAGCGTCACCGACAGGCCCTCGTCGGCCAGTTTGCGGATCGCGGGGGCCAGGCCGACGGTCGACACGACCACGTTGCGCTGCGAGATACCCAGGCCGTCCGGGGCGGGCGCGGTGATTCGCCGGACCGCCGCCACCACGCGCTTGTAGTTGGCGAGCGGCTCACCCATCCCCATGAACACGATGTTCGACAGCCGGCCGACACCGCCGGCCACCTCGCCGTCACGCAACGCCGCGGCGGCCGCGCGCACCTGGTCGACGATTTCGGCGGTCGATAGATTGCGATTCAGTCCGCCCTGGCCGGTCGCGCAGAACGGGCAGGCCATACCGCAGCCGGCCTGACTGGAGATACACAGCGTGTTGCGGTCGGGATAGCGCATCAGCACGCTCTCGAGCAGCGTGCCGTCGCCTGCGCGCCACAGGGTCTTGCGGGTGGTTCCCTCGTCGCACACCACTTGCCGCACCTCGCTGAGCAGCGGCGGGAACAGCGCCTCCGCGATCTTCTCCCGCATCGGCTCGGGCAGATCGGTCATCTGCCGCGGGTCGGCCTGCAACCGCGCGTAGTACTGCCGGGCGATCTGATCGGCCCGGAACTTCGGCAGTCCGAGCTCCTCCACCGCCTGCCGCCGCTGGGCCGAATCGAGGTCGGCGAGATGCCGCGGCGGCATTCCACGGCGCGGGGCATCGAAAACGAGCGGCAGGGAGGTAGTCATAACCCTTCCAGTGTCGCATTGCCGGTACCGGCCCGCCGCCTGCGGGCAGGGATAACCCGATCACAGTTACGGCGCGGCCGAACGGGTATTCCGGAGATACGCATATCCGCCATAGCGATCGGGAATGATCGAAATATGACCAGCGACGCAGTACCGAGCCCCGGACCGGATCCGGTCCCGCACACCGATCCCCCGCGCGTCGACACTCCGCCCTCGACCGCACCCGTCCGGCGCAACCGAGCCCTGAAAACCCGCGCGGGCTACACCTGGGTGGCGCTGGTGGCGGCGGCGGTAATCGGGGTGCTGCTGTTGATCTTCATCCTGCAGAACCTCGATCAGGTGCGGATCCACCTGTTCTTCTGGCAGTTCAACCTGCCGCTCGGCGTCACGCTGCTGCTGTCGGTAATCGCCGGAGCGCTGGTGATGGCGCTGGCCGGTGGCTGGCGGATCATGCAGTTGCGGCGCGCGGCGAAGCGGCGCTGAACCCGGAGCGGCGGGATCTCAGAGCAGGGCGGTCAGGACCAGCCAGGAGACGAACGCCGAGGGCAGCATCGAGTCGAGGCGATCCATGATGCCGCCGTGTCCGGGCAGCAGCGTGCCCATGTCCTTGATGCCCAGCTCGCGCTTGATCTGCGATTCGATCAGATCCCCGCAGGTCGCCACGAGCACGACCGCGATGCCCAGCAGCACGCCGATCATCGAATTGGCCTGCAGCAGCAGCGTCACCGTGAGCAGTCCGCCGATGATGCAGAACACCAGCGAGCCGGCGAAACCCTCCCAGGACTTCTTCGGGCTGATGGCCGGCACCATCGGATGGCGGCCGAACAGCACCCCGGCCACGTAACCGCCGACATCGGAGCAGACCACCAGGATCATGAAGGTCAGCACCCGGAGATTGCCGTCGTCCTGTTGCAGCATCAACACCGCGAACGAGGCCAGCAGCGGGATCCAGGACACCACGAATACCGTGATCGCGGTGTCGCGCAGGAAGTTTCGGGGCGTGGCCGACAAGCCGTGGTCGAACAGGCGCCAGACCATGCACACCAGCGCGGTCGCCGCGAACGCACCCGCCACGCCCTGGGGGCCGTAGGGCCAGGCCAGCCAGATCATCGCCTGCCCGCCGACGATCAGCGGCACCCGCGGCACCAGGACATCGGCCTCGCGCAGCCGCTTGGCGACCTCCCAGGTGGCGATCGCCATCGCGACCGCGATGACTCCGATCAGAACCTTCGGAACGAACAGCAGGATCGCGATCAGCGATGCGCCGAGGCCGACACCGACCGCCAGCGCGGCCGGTAAGTTGCGACCGGCGCGTGAGGGCTTACCGCTCGGCTGCGCCGAGGGCGTGTCGGGAGCCGGTGTTGCACCGGCCGGGTCGCTCACCGGCATCGTCTCGCCGGCTGCGGCGTCTTCGGCCACGATTGTCCCGTCGCTCACTTATTCGTCCACTCCGTCCCCGGGCCCGTGCCGCATCGTCGCGCCGGGCCGAGTCTCACACCTCGAGCAGTTCCGATTCCTTGTGCTTGACCAGCTCGTCGATCTGGGCAACGTACTTCTGGGTGGTCTTGTCCAGTTCCTTCTCGGCGCGACCGACCTCGTCCTCACCGGCCTCGCCGTCCTTCTGGATGCGGCTCAGCTCATCCATCGACTTGCGCCGCACATTGCGAATGGCGATCTTGGCGTCCTCACCCTTGGATTTCGCCTGCTTCACCAATTCCCGCCGACGCTCCTCGGTCAGCTGCGGAATCACCACGCGAATGATCGTGCCGTCGTTGGTCGGATTCACGCCCAGATCCGAATTGCGGATCGCGGTCTCGATCGTCTGCAACTGCCCCTGCTCGTAGGGCTTGATGACGACCATGCGCGGTTCGGGCACGGTGATGCTGGCCATCTGGGTGATCGGCGTCGGCGAGCCGTAGTACTCGACCACGACCCGGTTGAACATGCCCGGGTTGGCGCGGCCGGTCCGAATACCTCCGAGGTCGTCCTTCGCCACCGAGACAGCCTTTTCCATCTTCTCCTCGGCGTCGAAGAGCGCTTCATCAATCACGACCGTTTCCTCCACAGCATCGTTTCGGGGCCCGGAATTCGCGAGGACCGATCCCCGCAGGGTTCAGGACCGAACCAGTGTGCCGATTTTCTCACCGGCCACCGCGCGGGCGATATTGCCCTTGATCAACAAATTGAACACCAGCATCGGCATCTGGTTGTCCATACACAAACTGAACGCGGTCGCGTCGGCCACCTTGAGTCCGCGCTCGAGGACTTCCTTGTGGGTGATCTCGGAGAACATGATCGCCTCCGCCTCGACCTTGGGGTCGGCGGTGAAGACGCCGTCGACGGCCTTGGCCATCAGCACCACCTCGGCGCCGATCTCGAGCGCGCGCTGCGCCGCGGTGGTGTCGGTGGAGAAGTACGGCATGCCCATACCGGCCCCGAAGATCACCACGCGGCCCTTCTCGAGGTGCCGCTTCGCCCGCAGGGGCAGATACGGCTCCGCGACCTGTCCCATGGTGATGGCCGTCTGCACCCGGGTGTCGACACCCTGCTTCTGCAGAAAGTCTTGCAGCGCAAGGCTGTTCATCACGGTGCCGAGCATACCCATGTAATCGGAGCGGGCCCGCTCCATGCCGCGCTCCTCGAGTTCGGCGCCGCGGAAGAAGTTACCGCCACCGATGACCACCGCCACCTGCACGCCGGTCGAGACGACCTCGGCGATCTGCTCGGCTACGGTCTGGACCACATCCGGGTCGAGCCCGACCTCGCCGCCGCCGAACATCTCCCCACCCAATTTGAGGAGTACTCGGCGATAGCCCTTGCGGTCGGGCGCCGTATCCGGGTCCGTCATCGGTCTCCTAGTCCTCGGCAGTCGAGCGAGCGCACGCACGGGAAATTACCCTCCCGGGTGCGATTGTTCGCGCGGGACGGTAACACGCTGCGTCCATCCTGCACCACGCGAGGTCGCGCCGGTGAGCCGACCCTCGAATACGCCGCCATTCCCGGATCCCACTACGAAACGTTGTTGTTTCAAATAAGGTGCGGCCGCATGAAGATCACTCGCCGGACGGTTCACTTTCTCTGCGCCGCAGCGTTGCTCGGCGCCGCACCCCTCGCCGTCATCTCTCCCGCCACGGCGGCGGTCGTTCCGCTGACACCGGAGGCCACGGCAGCGCCGGACAACCCCGGTTCTGCGACGCCGACCAGTTTCACCGAACCGATCCCGACCGGCAGCACCGCAGCGGCGTTCGGCAGCGTGGACAACAGCACGCCGATCATCAGCCTGCTCCCCGTCATACCGCTCCTGGCGAACTGGGCTATCACCGGGAGCAGCGACTGCATCATGCCGGGAACGGGCCACTGCGGCACCGGTGGCTGATCGATACCGAAAGGCCCCCGGCGCAACGGAATTGGTCGCGCCGGGGGCCTTTGCGGTGTATCAGGCCTGACCGACCTCGAAGCGAGCGAAGCGGGTGACGGTGACACCGGCCTCGTCCAGCAGCTGCTTGACGGTCTTCTTGCTGTCGGTGACCGACGACTGCTCCAGCAGGACGACGTCCTTGTAGAAGCCGTTCACCCGGCCCTCGACGATCTTCGGCAGCGCGGCCTCCGGCTTGCCCTCTTCCTTGGCGGTCGCCTCGGCGATCTCGCGCTCCTTGGCGACGACCTCGGCCGGGACGTCCTCGCGGGTCAGGTACTTGGCCTTCAGCGCGGCGATCTGCATCGCGGCGGCGCGAGCGACCTCGGCGGCGGCGTCGCCCTCACCCTGGTACTCGACCAGCACGCCGACGGCCGGCGGCAGGTCCGAGGACCGCTTGTGCAGGTAGGTCGCGACCGGGCCCTCGAAGGACACGACGCGACGCAGCTCGAGCTTCTCGCCGATCTTGGCGGCCAGCTCCTGCACCACCTGGTCGGCGGTCTTGCCGTTGACGTCGACGGCCTTGAGCGCCTCCAGATCGGCCGGGCGCACCTTGGCGGCGGCGTCGACGATGTCGCCGGCGGTGTTCTGGAACTCGTCGTTCTTGGCGACGAAGTCGGTCTCGGAGTTGAGCTCGATCATCACGCCGTTCTGCGCGGCGACCAGACCCTCGGCCGTGGCGCGCTCGGCGCGCTTGCCGACATCCTTGGCGCCCTTGATCCGCAGAACCTCGACGGCTTTATCGAAGTCGCCGTCGGTCTCCTCCAGGGCCTTCTTGCAGTCCATCATTCCGGAGCCGGTGAGCTCGCGGAGCCGCTTCACATCCTGGGCGGTGTAGTTCGCCATCGTGGCGAGCCTCCTCGAAGATTTACGAAAGTTGTCAAGTCTCTTAGCACCACCATGCCGACCGCTTCCGAACAGGAAGGGCCGGCAAGGTGAACAGACAATCGCGGTGGGAACCGCGCCGGATCAGAAGTCGGCCGGGGTCTTGGTGGCCGGCTCTTCCTTCAGCTCCGCCTCGGCGGCGGTCTCGGCCGGAGCCTCGGCGGCAGCCTCGCCGCCCTCGGCGGCCGGGGTCGCCTGCGCCAGCAGTTCCTGCTCCCACTCGGCGAGCGGCTCGCCGGCGCCGGCTTCGGGCTTCACATCGCCCGAGGCGCGGGAGGCACGGGCCTGCACGCCCTCGGCGACCGCGGAAGCGACAACCTTGGTGAGCAGCGCGGCCGAGCGGATCGCGTCGTCGTTACCCGGAATCGGGTAGTCGACCAGGTCGGGGTCGCAGTTGGTGTCCAGGATCGCGATGACCGGGATGTTCAGCTTGCGAGCCTCACCGACGGCGATGTGCTCCTTGTTGGTGTCGACGACCCAGATGGCCGAGGGCACCTTGGCCATATCGCGGATACCGCCGAGGGTGCGCTCCAGCTTGTTCTTCTCGCGGGTCAGCATCAAGATTTCCTTCTTGGTGCGGCCCTCGAAACCACCGGTCTGCTCCATCGCCTCGAGTTCCTTCAGGCGCTGCAGCCGCTTGTGCACGGTGGAGAAGTTGGTGAGCATGCCACCCAGCCAGCGCTGGTTGACGTAGGGCATCCCGACGCGAGTCGCCTCGGCCGCGATCGACTCCTGAGCCTGCTTCTTGGTGCCGACGAAGAGAACGGTGCCACCGTGGGCGACGGTCTCCTTGACGAACTCGTAGGCCTTGTCGATGTAGGTCAGCGTCTGCTGCAGGTCGATGATGTAGATGCCGTTGCGGTCGGTGAAGATGAACCGCTTCATCTTCGGGTTCCACCGCCGGGTCTGGTGACCGAAGTGTGCGCCGCTGTCGAGCAGCTGCTTCATGGTTACGACAGCCATAGCCGCGTATCCGCCTTTCCTGTGCCGGTTGACGCAGAAACCGAGGGTCGGTCTCTGCCCTGGCGTCCGTGGCCGCCGGACCTTCCGGAAGAATTTTCGGGAGGACCAGCCGACGGCACCGTGATCGGACGCGCGAAGTCGATCCGCGTACAGCGAACCGCGTGGCCAGTCTACGACCAGCGCAGGTGAGAACATAAACGGGGTGGTCAGCGCCCGGTTTCGCGGGCGGGCTCAGCGGACGCCGCACAACCCGCCGATCCGCAGATCAGCTCACAGTCGCCAACCGGGCATCGGTTCCAGCAACGCCACGACGAGCGCAGCCAGCGCCACCACGCAGATCGCCACGCTCGTCGTCGACATCGCGAACCGTCCGTCGCTCCAGCTTCCCCACGCGTGAGTGTGCAGGGTCCGGCTGCGTACTACGCAGACGGTGGCCACCACCCCCAGCGCACCGATCGCCACCAGCGCGAGCACGAGGGCCGCACGGTCGCCGCTGGTCAAGGCCACGTGCAGGAACAGCAGCGCGTTGGCCATGGCCCCCACGGCGGTGCGCCACCACGACAACGCCGTCCGCTCGGCCTGCAAACCGCGATCGGCCGCCACGGCGGGCGGGCGCTCCGGCGGGATCGAGGTCATGACAGCAGCAGTCCGATGCCGGCCAGCACGGCGATCACGGCGATACCGATCGCCAGAATCGGCACCATCACCGTGTGCGGGAGCGGACGGCCCTCCCGCATCGCCGCCCCCACCATCCGCCAGCGACCGAGGGCGCCGAGTGCGATCACGGCCGCCAGCACGATGCAGCTGATCGCCAGCGCCGATCGGATGTCGTGATGCCCGAACGGCTGCACCAACTCGTGCACCGCGACCCCACCGGCGAGCAGGCCGAGGGCGGTGCGGATCCAGGCCAGGAAGGTGCGTTCACCGGCGAGTGTGAAGCGATAGTCGAGTTCGGGGCCCTCCGTCGCGTCGGACGCAGCCGGTTCGCCGCCGGTGTCCGTGCCCGCGCGGGCGGAGCGGGGCCCGGGGGGCGCCGACGATGCGGCGGCGGGCGCGCCGGGCGGGTTCGAGTCCGCGGTGCGCGGGTCCGGCGGTGTGGCCGGGGCGGAGTCGGGCGTCTCGGCGCTCATGATCCGAACCACCGGCGAACGCGGTCCACGGAGGAGACGGCGGCCGGGCGGCCGCCGGTCATGCACGGGCCGATCACCCGTCTGCCGAACGAAACAACATGCGCCGCGGAGGTTCTCGGGACGGCCGTGACCGATTCGGCGGAATCACGACACACGACCATCGACTGCACCTTCCTCGGGCGAGTCCGGCCGGCTCGAGCGACCACCGCGGCGTCCCACCGGGAACGCGCCCTGTTCACATGCTTGCGAGTTGTCCACACACGCCGAGACCGATCTTTCCATGCCCGTCGGTTGCGGCGAGGGTGGGACGCATGCGCTGGTTGTCGAGATTTCTTCCGGGAGTGGTGATGATGGCCGTGAGCTGCGGCGGTGCGAGCGCGTCCGCCACGCCCCCGGCCGGATTCGGCTGGCCGCTGCAGCCGCGACCGGCGGTCGTGCGCGGCTTCGACAAACCGCCGCACGACTGGCTACCGGGCCACCGCGGAGTGGATCTCGCCGGCGCCGACGGGCAGCCGGTACTCGCCGCCGGTGCCGGAATCGTCGTCTTCGCGGGTGAGGTGGGTGGCAAACCGGTCGTCTCGGTCGACCATCCGGGCGGACTGCGCACGACCTACGAGCCGGTGCGAGCGGGCGTGCCGGTCGGTCGCCGGGTCGAGCGCGGGGCGGTCCTGGGGACGCTGCAATCCGGACATGCCGGTTGTCCCGGCGTCTGTCTGCATTGGGGTCTGCGGCGTGGCCGTGACTATCTCGACCCGCTCGGCCTGGTGCGCCACGCTCCCGTGCGCCTGAAACCGGTGCGACCGCCGGCGCCCTCGGAGGCCCGCCGAGGTCCGGCAGAGGCCCGCGCCGATCTAGCGAACAGCCTCGGCGGCGGATTCCTCTTCGGACAGTTCACGTTTCCACTGCCGGAAGCCCTCCTCGGTGCGCCCGCGTCGCCAGTATCCGGAGATCGAGGCCCAATCGGCCGGCACCCCGCGCTCGGTGCGGACGTAGCGCCGCAGATCGTGCATGACCTTGTCGGCCTCGCCGTGGATGAAGACGTGCACGCGGCCTTCGCGCCAGGGCTCGGCACGGACCGCGGCGGCCAGCGCTTCGCCGGGCGTGCGATCCCCACGATGTACCCACGCGAGTTCGACCGCGGCGGGGCGCGGAAAATCCAATTCGTCCGTGGGACCGGCGATTTCGACGAATACCCGGCCGAGGGCGTCCGACGGCAGGGCGGCACACGCCGCGGCGATGGCGGGCAGAGCCGCCTCGTCACCGGCCAGCAGATGCCAATCCGCCTCCGGCTTGGGGGAATACGCGCCGCCCGGCCCGAAGAGTTCGATGCGGTCGCCCGGTCGAGCCGCGGCCGCCCACGGCCCGGCGACCCCCTCGTCACCGTGGTAGACGAAATCGATCGCGATCTCCTCGGCCTCGGGGTCGACGGCGCTCACGGTGTAGGTGCGCGTCGTCTCACCGTCCGGGCCGGGGAACAGCAGTTTGACGTAGGCGTCGGTGAATCCGTTGGGATGGAAACCGGTGAAACCCGGGCCGCCCAGATACACCCGGATCATGTGGTCGGTCAGGCGTCGCGTGCGCCTGACCTCGAAGGACAGTTTGGTGCGAGTACGAGCCACAGTGCGATACCTCCGATATTAGGGTTACCTAAGGAAGCGTAGCACGACTTATCTCCGATAGCTCGAAGTATATCGTCGATAATGTCGAGAGGACGATCTCGCTTCGATGCGCCATGTCGCGGCACTGCGCTGCGGGTAAGGATGGTGTTATGGCGAATTCCCCGGCCGCCGAGCCGTTCACCTATCCGGAAGTCGGAGCGACCGCCGGAGAATTCCCGCCCGGCTATCACCACTTCCGGCTGCGCCGTCGCATCGGCAGCGGACGGGCGCTGTTCGAATCCGCCGGCGATCAGATCCTGGCCTACCGCATGCAGCGCGGCACCGGCATTTTCGAACACGCCGATACCCCGGCCGCCGAACCGGGAACGGCTCTGACGGTGCGCCTGGGCATTGCCGGTATCGGCATCACGGCGCCCTGCCGGGTGATCTACGTCGTCGATGAGCCGACCCGCCGCGGCTTCGCCTACGGCACCCTGCCGGGCCACCCGGAAATCGGCGAGGAACTCTTCGCGGTGGAATACGACCCCGCCGACGAGGCGGTCTACGGCGTCGTGGCCGCCTTCTCGCGGCCCGCCGCCTGGTACACGAAACTCGGCGGCCCTGTGGTCCGTGCGGTGCAGCACTTCATCGCGGGCCGCTACATCGACGCCATCCGGCCGTAGACGACTTCCGTTGTCGGCCTCGGCGGGCATGCGCGGCGATTGTCGGATCGGCGATAAGGACGTCACATCGGCGTGCGACACCGCAGTATCTTGCATGACAACGTGTTCGGGCCCGGCGGCTCAGCGGAACCCGATGGCTCTGCGGGATCGGCTCGTGGTGGAGATGTTGTACGCCACCGGAATCCGGGTCAG